>NZ_DAIPZB010000051.1:0-28395 GCF_036782435.1 Pinisolibacter sp.
CGCCGACGTCCGCACCCTTGGTGAAGATGCCGCCGCCGAGACGGGCGAAGATCGAGATCAGCGAAGCGCCGAAGCCGAGCGCGACGAGCGCGTCGATGACGATGCGGTCGTTGGGCGCGTGACCGAGCGGACCGGTGAGGATGGCGTAGTAGACGGCGACACCGAGGAGCGCCAGACCGGCGACCAGCATGCCGGTGACCGCGCCCGCCTTGAAGGCGATGTCGAGGCCGGCGGCGAGCGACTGGGTCGAGGCCTGGGCGGTGCGGACGTTGGCGCGCACCGAGACGTTCATGCCGATGAAGCCGGCGAGGCCGGAGAGGACCGCGCCGATCAGGAACCCGATCGCCACTTCCTTGCCGAGCAGGATGCCGAGGGCGATCAGGATGACCACACCGACGAGGCCGATGGTGGTGTACTGGCGCTTCAGATAGGCCTGCGCGCCCTCGGCCACCGCTCCGGCGATTTCCTGCATGCGGGCCGATCCCGCATCGGCGGCCATCACCGATCGAATGGCCCAGACGCCATAGACGATCGATACGAGGCCGCAGAGAATGACGACGAGTATGGTCATGATGCCTCCCGTTCATGTCGCGAACGCCGTTTCACGGGTTGGTCCCCGTCTTTCGAGCGCCGCGTCGAGCGTAGTGTCGCAGATCCGGCGGCCAGCCCTGGAAGCCGCCGTTCGATCGCGCGCCAGCCTAATCACGCCCGATGGGCCGTCAAGCGCGACCTCGGGCGTAAACGAACGGTTAATCGGCGGACGGACCCCACCCTGCGACGTCACGTCGCATTTCCGCCGCGAGCGGCTCTTCGACCAAGGTCGCAACCCTCGGCAACGTTTCAGAAATGCCGGAAGCCGCCGGGCGCCAGCGGCAGCGATCGTCCGTCACGATCGAGGAAGCGGGGGACGGCCCCGCCGGCGGTGTCGGGGTCGGTTGCGGACGCTTTCTCGACGATCCGGCCGATCGCGGCGACCGGCACGCCGGCGCGGGCGGCCTCCGCCTCGAAGCGGGTGGTCGAGTCGGGCGCGACGGCGGCGAGGATCTCGTAGTCGTCGCCGCCGCCGAGGACGGTCTCCAGCAACGCCGGTTCGGCGGCGACGGCCCGGCTCGCCGCGGCCGAGAGCGGCAGCGCGGCGACATCCACCTCCGCCGCCATGTCAGATCCGCGGCACATCCGCGACAGATCGAGGCCGAGGCCGTCGGAGACGTCCATGGCGGCGCGGGCGTGGGCGAGGATCGCCGGAGCGAGCGGCAGCCGCGGTTCGGGCAGGAGGTAGCGGCGGGCGAGATGCGCCGCCTCGTCGGCGGTGAGAGCCCACGCGGCGGCGCGCGGCGGCGCGCAGCGGGCGATCAGGCCGAGCGCGGCGTCGCCGAGGGTTCCCGAGACATAGAGGCGGTCACCGGGACAGGCGGCGGCGCGACGGACCATACGGCCGTGCGGCACCGCACCGAAGACCGAGATCGAGACGATCAGCCCGTCGGGCGAGCGGATGGTGTCGCCGCCGTAGAGCGACAGGTCGTAGGTCTGCTGATCGGCGGCGAGACCGGCGGCGAAACGGGCGAGATCGGCCTCGCGCCAGTCGGCGGGCAGCGCCAGGGTGAGGAGATAACCGATCGGCGCGGCGCCCTTGGCGGCGAGATCGGAGAGATTGACGCGCAGCGCCTTGCGGGCGACCGCCCCCCAGTCGTCCTCGGCGAAGAAATGGACCCCGGCGGCGACCGCGTCGGTCTTCAGCACCAGATCGCAGCCGGGCGGGGCCGTCAGTTCGGCGCAGTCGTCGACGAGCGCCAGAGCACCGGCGTCGCGTGCCAGCGGACGGAAGAAACGGGCGATCAGATCGTCTTCGTCTGGGCGGGTCGATCCCGGCACGGGGGCTTCCTGTCGCGGTCGGTGAGCGCCGCCCTCCTCCGATAGACGATCGCGCCGACGGGGTCGAGGGCGGGTGGAAGTGGCGTTTACCGACTGTTTTGGTTACCCGGAGAGAGCCCCACGAAAATTACCGATTGTTCGGGGTTGTCGGGAAAGATCGGCCACGGACGACGCGAGGCACGACGGAGACGTCGGCTCGCGAGAGGACGAGGCGACGATCCGACGGGACGGCGCCGGGGACGAAGGGAGACTGGGGATGTTCGGGCTCGCCATGAAGAAGAAGGCCGCCGTTTCCGTGGCGGTCGCGGCGGTGACGCCGAGCGTGGCGGAAGAGCGCGCTCGCGAGGCGGAAGCGTCGGCCGATACGCTGGCGCGCATCGTGCGGATTTCCGAGGAGGTCGCGGCGCAGACCGCGGCGCTCGACGCCACCGCCTTCCGCGATCTGGTCGAGGCGCACGCCGACGCCAAGCGCGCGGCGTCGAGGGCCGAGGAAGAGGCCCGGCGCGAAGCGCGGCGGGCGCATGTCGCACGGATGTGCGAGGAACATCTCGACGAGGATCAGTGGCGCGCCAAGCTCGAGCGGGCACTCGAAGCCGCGACGCGCGGCGAGAAGGAGTTTCTCCTCGTCCGCTTCCCGTCGGAACTGTGCGAGGACGGCGGCCGCATGATCAACGCGCCCGATCCCGACTGGCCGTCGACGCTGCGCGGCCCGGCGGCGGACGTCTATGTCCGTTGGCGCGACGAGTTGAAGCCGCGCGGCTTCGGCCTCGTCGCCCGCATTCTCGAATTCCCCGGCGGTTTTCCGGGAGACGCCGGGATCATCCTGACGTGGTGAGGTGACGTACGGCTTTCGATCCGTGAGCGACGACGGCCCGCCCGAACGGCGGGCCGCTTCCGTTTCAGCCCTCGAATTCGGTCGTGCGCAGGGTGCGGGCGATCTTGTCGAGGACGGCGTTGACGATGCGCGGTTCGTCCTCGCCGAAGAAGGCCTTGGCGACGTCGACGTATTCGGCGATGACGACGCGCGCCGGGATGTCCTTGCGCTTCAGAAGCTCGAAGGAGCCGGCGCGCAGGATTTCGCGGAGCGTCACGTCGATGCGCTTCAGCGGCCAGCCTTCGACCAGGGTGGTGTCGACGCGCGGGTCGATGTCGCGCTGATAGGCGACGACGCCGGCGACGATCTCGCGGAAGAACTCCGGATCGGCCTCGCGATAGGTGTCGCCGTCGATCTCGCGGCCGAGGCGGAAATTCTCGAATTCGGCGACGACATCGCCGAGTTCGGTGCCGGCGATCTCCATCTGATAGAGCGCCTGGACGGCGGCGAGCCGCGCCGCGCCACGCTTGTTGGCGGGCTTCACGTCGCGGGGCGCGGCGGGTTTCGTGTCGGTCATGGCGTCACAGCCCGAAGCCGCGGCGCAAGCCGATCATCGACAGGACCGTCGCGGCGGCCGCGCCGCCCTTGTCGAGACGCTTGGCATCGGCGCGTTCCCACGCCTGCTCGTCGTTCTCGACGGTGAGGATGCCGTTGCCGATGGCCAGCGCCTCCTGCACAGAGAGATCCATCAGGGCGCGCGAACTCTCGTTCGCCACGATGTCGTAATGGCCGGTGGCGCCGCGGACGACGCAGCCGAGGGCGACGTAGCCGTCGTAGTCGACGCCGGCGTCGGTCTCGTCGGCGGCGACGAGGGCGTAGGAGATCGCGGCCGGGATCTCGAGCGCGCCGGGCACGGTGACGGTGTCGTAGTCGACACCGGCGGCGTCGAGCACCGCCACGGCGCCGGCGTGCAGGGCGGCGACGAGTTCGGGATTGAAGCCGGTCCGGACGATCAGGACGCGAGCGCCCTCGACGGCCTCCCGGTCGAAATCGGGATGGTGATGCTGAGTGGACATGGGATGATGCGGTCCTCTTTCGAGCCGCGATCAATGAAGGATGGGGCGGCGAAAGTCCAGCGCGGCTCACGGTCTCACGGGGGATGGGAGCCCTGCGCCGACGATCGGCCCCCTCCCCTCACTCGCCCGCTTCGGCGTCTCGGAGGCGCGCGACGTATCTCGCCATCAGGTCGATCTCGAAATCGACGCGGTCGCCGGTCTTGCGCTCTCCCCAGGTGGTGACCGCCAGGGTGTGCGGGATGATCTGCACCGTGAAGAGGTCGCCGTCGACGGCGTTCACCGTCAGCGAGGTGCCGTCGAGCGCCACCGAACCCTTGGGTGCGACGTAGCGGGCGAGGTCGTGGGGGACGCGGAAGCGGAAGACCGCCATGTCGCCTTCCTCGATCCGGCTCTCGATCACCGCGATGCCGTCGACGTGGCCGGTGACGAGGTGGCCGCCCATCTCGTCGCCGAGCTTCAGCGAACGCTCGAGATTGACGCGACCGCCGACCTTCCATTCGCCCATGGTGGTGACGCGCAGCGTTTCCGGGCTCGCCTCCACGTCGTGCCAGCCGCGGCCGTCGGGAAGGCGCCCCTTGTCGATGACGGTGAGGCAGCATCCGGCATGGGCGATGGAGGCGCCGAGGTCGATGCCGTCGGGGTCGTAGGTCGAGGCGACGCGCAGCTTCACCCCGACTTCACGGGGCTCCAGCGCGACGATCTCGCCGACGGCGGTGACGATCCCGGTGAACATGGCGATTTCTCCTGGTCGCGGGGGATCGCGACGGGTTGGACGATTCAGGGTCGTGTGGGCCGGGTCCGACGGTAGCACGTCAGACGATCGGGGCCGACACTCTCCCGCCCGACGATCTCGAAGCCGCCGGAGCCGGGCGCGATCGCCGCTTCGACCGCCGGCGGCAGAGGAAGCCCGCCGGACCCGACGACGGTCTCGCTCTCGAACAGAGCGATCTCGTCGACGAGGTCCTGCGCGACGAGGGTCGCGGCGATCTCGGCGCCGCCCTCCACCACCAGATTGCCGATGCCGTCGGCGGCGAGGCGGGCGAGCGCCGCTTCCGGATCGATGCGACCGTCGGGGCCGACCGGCACGGGCACGACATCGACGCCGAGCCCGGCGAGGGTACGGCGGCGTTCGGGATCGGCGTGTTCGCAGACGAGGAGGCGCACCGGCACGTCGCGAGCGGTCGTCGCCAGCCGGCTCGTCTCCGGCAGCCGGGCGGCGCCGTCGAGCACGATGCGCAGCGGCGAGGCCGCCTCGAGGCCGGGCAGGCGGACGGTCAGCGCCGGATCGTCGATCAGAGCGGTGCCGATGCCGACGAGGACGGCGTCGGCCTCGGCGCGCAGGACATGGGTGCGGGCGCGGGCGACGGGTCCGGTGATCGCGACGTTCGCCGCGTCGCGCCGGCCGAGCATGCGGTCGGCCGAGACGGCGAGTTTGAGGAGGACGCGGGGGCGGCCGCGCAGGATGCGTGAGACATGGCCGGCGAGGCCGTCGCGCGCCTCGTCCGCCGCCACCCCTTCCACCACGTCGATACCGGCGGCGCGCAGCTTGGCGAAGCCGTGGCCGGCGACGCGCGGATCGGGATCGCCGAGGGCGACGACGACGCGGGCGATGCCGGCGGCGGCGATCGCGTCGGTGCAGGGCGGGGTCCGGCCGTAGTGGGCGCAGGGCTCGAGCGTGACGTAGAGAGTAGCGCCGCGCGCCGCCGCGCCGGCTTGCGCCAGCGCCTGAGGCTCGGCGTGAGGGCGGCCGCCGAGCGCCGTGACGCCGCGGCCGACGACCCGCGGACCGCCCTCGCCCTTCGCCACGACGAGAGCGCCGACCGACGGGTTGGGCGCGGTCAGACCGAGATGGCGGCGGGCGAGGCGGATGGCGGCGCCCATGAAACGGTGATCGAGCGCGGTGACGGTCACGGCGCTGCGGCTCCTCGGCGCCCCGCGCCGCGGCGGCGGGGGATCATCGGATCGGGCTCTCGGCGGTGGTGAGTTCGCCGAGCAGGGTCTCGAAGTCCTTGGCCTCGCGGAAATTGCGATAGACCGAAGCGAAGCGGACGTAGGCGACGTCGTCGAGGTTCTTCAGCCCCTCCATGATCGATTCGCCGATCTGCTCGGAGGTGATCTCCGGTTCGCCGAGGCTCTCGAGCTGGCGGACGATGCCGGAGACCATGCGCTCGATCCGTTCGGGCTCGACCGGACGCTTGCGGCAGGCGATCTGCACCGAACGCATCAGCTTGTCGCGATCGAAGGGCACACGCCGGCCGGAGCGCTTGACCACGGTCAGCTCGCGCAGCTGCACCCGTTCGAAGGTGGTGAAACGGCCGCCGCAGGACGAACAGATGCGCCGCCGCCGGATCGCCGTGCCGTCCTCGGTCGGCCGGCTGTCCTTCACCTGGGTGTCCTCACCGCCGCAATAGGGGCAACGCATCGCCGTTTCTCCCGCGGGACCGAGTCATGGCCGGTCTCGTGACGACGTTTCTACACGAGGAAACGGCGCGGTGGCGAGAGCCGGCGTGCGCGACGGGGGACGAGCGACGATGGGGCGTTGACCGGCTTTCGCGGCGGGTGGATGCTGCCGCCGGATGCGACCTCGGCCGGCATCGGCCCGCCCGAGGCGAAGATACACGGGATCCGCCATGAAGCTCCGCTCCATCCTCCTCGCCGCCGCGTCGGCGCCGCTGATCCTCTCGAGCGCGACCGCGTTCGCTCAAGCCGTCGAGCCGCTCGAGGTGACGCTGCTCGCCATCAACGATTTCCACGGCAACCTCAGGCCGCCGGGCGGCGGCATCAGGATCAAGGATCCGGCCGACCCGGCCAAGACGGTCTCGGTCCCGGCCGGCGGCTCGGAAGCGATGGCGACGCTGGTCAAGGAGAAGCGCGCCGCGGCCAAGAACTCCGTGTTCGTCGCCGCCGGCGACCTGATCGGCGCGACGCCGCTGCTCTCCGCCCTGTTCGCCGACGAACCGACGATCGAGTCTCTGTCGGCGATGGGTCTCGAGGTCTCGGCGGTCGGCAACCACGAGTTCGACAAGGGCGTCGCGGAGCTCAAGCGCAAGCAATACGGCGGCTGCCAGACCTCGACCAGCTGCCTGGCGCTGCATCCCTTCGTCGGCGCCAAGTTCAAGTATCTCGCCGCCTCGACGGTCGAGAAGGACACCGGCAAGACGATCTTCCCTCCTTATGAGGTCAAGACCTTCGAGGGTATCTCGGTCGCCTTCATCGGGCTGGCGCTGAAGGGCACGCCCGACATCGTGCTGCCGTCCGGCGTCGCCGGCGTGTCGTTCAAGGACGAGGCGGAGACGGTCAACGCGCTGGTGCCGGAGCTGAAGGCCAAGGGGATCGAATCGATCGTCGTGCTGATCCACGAGGGCGGCTTCCCGACCGGCGACTACAACGAGTGCCCCGGCATCTCCGGGCCGATCGTCGACATCGTCAAAAAGCTCGACAAGGCGGTCGACGTCGTCGTCTCCGGCCACACCCACAAGGCCTACAACTGCGCCATCGACGGCCGTCTGGTCACCTCGGGCGACAAGTTCGGCACCATCGTCACCGAGATCAAACTCAAGATCGACCGCAAGACGCGCGACGTGGTCGAGGCCAAGGCGAACAACGTCATCGTCCGCACCGACACTTACGCCAAGGACGCGGAACAGACGGCGCTGATCGCGGCCTACGAGAAGGTGGCGGGTCCGCTGATCGAACGGCCGGTCGGCAAGATCGCCGCCTCGCTCACCCGCGAGGAGACGCCGGCGGGCGAGAGCGTGCTCGGCGATGTCGTCGCCGACGCGCAGTACGAGTTGACCAAGGCGGCCGACAAGGGGGCGGCGTCCTTCGCCGTGACCAACCCGGGCGGCCTGCGCGCCGACCTGTTGAAGAAGGGCGACGAGGGCAAGGTCTCCTACGGCGACATCTTCGCCTCGCAGCCCTTCGGCAACAACCTCGTCACCCTGACGCTGAGCGGCGCCGACATCGACATCATGCTCGAGCAGCAGTGGCTGAAGCAACCGAAGCCGCGCATCCTCCAGGTCTCGAAGAACTTCTCCTACACCTGGGACGCGGCGAAGCCGGAGGGCGAGCGCGTCGACATCGCCTCGATCACCATCGACGGCAAGCCGATCGATCCGGCCGGCAGCTACCGGGTGACGGTCAACAACTTCCTCGCCGACGGCGGCGACGGCTTCAAGATCATCAAGACCGGCCGCGATCCGCTGCCCGGCATCTTCGACGTCGACGCGCTCGAGGCCCACATCATGGCGAAGGGCACGATCGAGCCGACGGCGCGCGACCGCATCAAGCGGGTGAACTGACGGCAGGGGGCGCGGGCGGACCGGCGCGGCGTGTCTCCGGGTTCGCCGCCGGCCCCGGGCCGACGAGACGAAAAGGGCCGCGGATCGCTCCGCGGCCCTTCCAATTCCGAATAACAGTCTGGGTTACGTTAGAGGGTGTGGTCTAAGAAAATTATGAAATTATCCAGCAACTGCCAAACATTACTATTTAATTCTTCGCTCACGAAGTCGTCAGATCTGAGGCGAAAATGTCCGAAGTTCGTCAATAGGCCTCTCGGGTCGTTTCGGTGCGTTCAGTCCGGCTTTCAATGCATTTCGCGCTTCGGAGTCGTGCCCGCCGGCCCACTTACGCAACTCCGCAACACGATCCGCGCCAGCCTCACGAGCGAACCACTTGCCGATTCGGGATACGGAGTAAGCCTCCACCCAATCGGAGCGTTCCCAACGCTCCACGTAGCGCATGATCGCCTCCACAACGAGATGCGCATGCGCCGGGTTCGCCAACTCCAGCTTCAGCGTCTCGCGGTCGCTCGGGCGCATTTTATAGAGACAATCGTCCAGAACATTTGGCAACATAAGACCCATATCCAGCACCTTCACCCCCGAGGCATAACTGCCTAATGTCAACTTTATCAGACTGATAGCTCCCTGTCACACGGCATTGAGCATTAGGCCCCTCATTCAGCATCCATATAGTCAACGGTAACGGTTAATCCGAGCTTCACGAAACGCTCTGCTACGTTGTCGACCTGTCTCGCGCTGGGTGGATTCTCGGCGCAATAACGGCCCGAATTGGCGTTGAGCATCCATACCAACCGCCCATCCTTCGGATTTCGGTCGAATGCGATCTCCCCAGCGATCCTAGCGTGGCCTCCATCGAGCAAAGTCGGGTGTCCGAGCTTCTTCTTCTCGACCGGATGGTCCAAACCCTTCCGTCGGGGATATCCGTTGGGAACACGCGGCGAATCATTATACGCCTTCGGTGCTATTTCCTCGATCGCTATGACTATTTCCCCATCTCCTGCCATCGCCCATATGAAATTCTTGGTTTGCGCGGCCGGTCGAAGCAGCGCGCTCTGAACCGAGGATTCCAGTTCCGCGAGAGCTCTCGCGACGTCGCGGTCCAGCCGACAACGCGAAGAGGGAATTTCCCCCTCCTCCCATGGGTCTACCTTCGTGGGAAGCCTAGGGATACCAAATTCCATGTCGAGTTCGTGCGCGTCAACCATCGAAGAAAAAGCCGTATTAATGTCGCGGACCGCGGAGGTCATATCCAGCCACGGGTTGTTTGTCCACCGGCCAAGCAACCTAACATCCAACTTACCCCCCGGCGGTCGCAACCGACCGCCGAGGGACAATTTTCCGTCTCTCTCACCCGTAGATCGGGAAGCGGCGGCAGAGGGCGGTGGCCTGCTCCTTGATGCGGGCTTCGACCTGGCCGTCGCCCTCGGGGCCGTTGCGCATGATGCCGTTGACGACCTCGCCGATCATCAGGCCGATCTCGCGGAACTCGGCCTCGCCGAAGCCGCGGGTGGTGCCGGCGGGCGAGCCGAGGCGGACGCCCGAGGTCACCATCGGCTTCTCCGGGTCGAAGGGGATGCCGTTCTTGTTACAGGTGATGTGGGCGCGCTTCAGCGCCTTCTCGGTGACGTTGCCGGTGGCCTTCTTCGGGCGCAGGTCGACCAGCATCAGATGGGTGTCGGTGCCGCCGGAGACGAGGTCGAGGCCCTGCTCCAGCAGCGCCGTCGCCATGGCTCGCGCGTTCTTCACCACCTGATTGGCATAGGTCTTGAACTCGGGGCGCAGCGCCTCGCCGAAGGCGACCGCCTTGGCGGCGATGACGTGCATCAGCGGGCCCCCCTGGAGGCCGGGGAAGACGGCCGAGTTGATCTTCTTGCCGAGGTCGGCGTCGCGCGACAGGATCATGCCGCCGCGGGGGCCGCGCAGCGTCTTGTGGGTGGTGGTGGTCACCACGTGGGCGTGGTCGAGCGGGTTCGGATGCGCGCCGCCGGCGACGAGACCGGCGAAGTGGGCCATGTCGACCATGAAGATCGCCCCGACCTCGTCGGCGATCTCACGGAAGGCCTTGAAATCGATGACGCGCGGATAGCCCGAGCCGCCGGCGATGATCAGCTTCGGACGCTCCTTGCGGGCGAGATCGCGGACCTCGTCCATGTCGATCAGGTGGGTGTCGGGCTTGACCTTGTAGGGCACGGGGCGGAACCACTTGCCCGACTGGTTGACCGGCGAGCCGTGGGTGAGATGGCCGCCGCAAGCCAGATCCAGGCCCATGAAGGCGTCGCCGGGGGCGAGGAAGGTGAAGAACACCGCCTGGTTCGCCTGGGCGCCGGAGTGCGGCTGCACGTTGGCGTATTCGGCGCCGAAGATCAGCTTGGCGCGCTCGATGGCGAGCGTCTCGGCGACGTCGACCCACTCGCAGCCGCCGTAGTAGCGCTTGCCCGGGTAGCCCTCGGCGTACTTGTTGGTCATCACCGAGCCCTGGGCCTCGAGCACCGCCTTGGAGACGATGTTCTCGGAGGCGATGAGCTCGATCTCGTCCTGCTGGCGATGCAGCTCGTCGGCGATCGCGGTGAAGAGGGCCGGATCGGCCTCGGCGAGACCGGTGGTGAAGAACCCCGGGAACAAGGGGGCGTTCGACGTCGTCATGCGGGCACCTCTTCTCGACTCTTCACCGGGTCCCCCGGCGGTTTCGCGCGCCCGATAGCATGAAACGAGCGCCAGATCTTCCCCCCTTCGGCGAGGAGGAGCGGAAAACGATCGAGCCCGGCGGGGGCCGGGCTCGTTCAGGGTGTGGCGCGTGCGATCCTCGAGCGAGGAAGATCACTCCTGCGCCACCAGCATACCGACGCCGTCGCGGTTGTAGATGTCGTCGCGGAAGTGGACCACGCCCTCGCGGGTGACCCAGGCGGTGACGTAGTTGGTGTAGACCGGGACCGGCGTCTTCAGCTTGGCATCGAGGCGCTGGCCGTTGCGCAGCGCTTCCTCGACCTGCTGCGGGGTCCAGCCGCTGTCGCGCAGCAACCAGGTGACGTAGCCCTGGATGTTCTGGATGCGCATGCAGCCCGACGAATAGAAGCGGTTGTTGTCGCCGAACAGGTCCTTGAACGGCGTGTCGTGCATGTAGACGTCGTGCGGGTTGGGGAAGGTCACCTTCACCGTCGACATGGCGTTGTCGTCGCCCGGATCCTGACGGAAACGGTACTGGAGCGCCTGATCGGAGTTCCAGTCGATGGACTCCGGCGGCACTTCCTGACCACGCTGGTCGTAGATGCGGATGTGGTTCTTGGCGAGATAATCCGGCTCGGTCTGCATCTTGGGGATGAGATCCTTGCGGATGATCGACACCGGCACGTGCCAGTAGGGATGGAAGTTGATCTCGCGAATCTGCGACGACAGAACCGGGGTCTGGCGATCGATCTTGCCGACGACGGCGTTGTGGCGCTCGACGACGCGGCCCTGCTCGACCATCTCGAGCTCGGCGGCCGGGATGTTGAGGAAGACGTAGCGATCGCCGAGGAAACCCGACATCGAGCGGATGCGGATGAGGTTGGTCTCGAGCTGGCGCATACGGACGTCGGCGGTGACGTTCATCACGTCGAGCACGGTGTGGTCGACGATGCCGTCGGGACGCAGGCCGTGGCGCACCTGGAAGCGGCGGACGGCGGCGTCGACGTAGCTGTCGAAGGTGTCGCGATAACCGGTGCGCAGCTGCTCGGCCGGAAGATCGCCGGACACGACGAGGCGCTGGCGCAGGACCTGCACCGCGTCGGAGCGCGAACCGATCTTCAGCTTCGACTTCGATTCGACCTGGGGCCAGCCGCCGCGCGCGACGATCTCCTGCAGCTGTGGCAGCGCCGATTCCATCGCCGCGACGGTCTCGGGCGAGAGCAGCGGCAGGTCGGACTTGATGCGCTCGTAGCGCGAGGTGTCACCGACGTCGTACTTCTGCTGCCATTCGCGCACGGTCTGCGAACGGGTGAGCGCCTCGAGCGGGCTCTCGACCCCCGACTGTTCCGCGAAAGCCACGCCCGGAACGGCGATGAGCGACGCCAGCCCGGCGAGCAGGGCGCGGCGGCTCGGGTTCGTCACCGAAGCGGTCGACTTGTGATGCACCGTCTCGTCTCCATCGCGAGGGCTCGCCGATCGCACACGGCCGATCGCAGCCCGCCAGAAACCGGCGTCGGAACCCCTGGGAACGGATCGTCGGGACCGACCCGCGGTGCGGGCGAACTCGGCCGGCACCGCGAAGACACGAAGGAGGCGTCCCGGGGACACCTCCACCAAACTGCGCTCACGGCCACTTCGGATCGAATTGGCCCTGCGCGTCGATGTTCTTGGTCGCGCTCCAATATGGCCGATTCATGGTCCCGTCGAGACTCACGAAGACGTGTTCGCATCGTCCGGCGCGGCTGTTGCCGAGAAGCCGCAGAGTAGACGGGTGGATCGACCTGTCGATTCCCTCACTGCTTCGGAGACATCGATGACCTCTTCGACCTCGACCCCCGGGACCGCGCTGATCACCGGCGCCTCCTCCGGCATCGGCCGGGCGCTGGCGGATCGTTTCGCCGCCGACGGCTGGAACGTCGTGCTGGCGGCGCGCAGCGTCGCCAAACTGGAGGCGCTCGCCGCCGAACTCGCGGCGCGCCACGGCGTCACGGCGACGGCGATCGGCGCCGATCTCGCCGGGGTGGACGGGGCGCACGCCCTCCACGCCGAGGTCGAGCGGCGCGGCATCGCCGTCGATGCGTTGGTCGCCAACGCCGGGTCGGGGACCTACGGCGACATTCGCGACGGCGATCTCGCCAAGGACGTGGCGATGATCCAGCTGAACACCATCGCGGTGGTGGCACTGGTGAGGCTGTTCCTGCCGACGCTTCTCGCTCGGCGCGGCAAGATCCTGGTGACGGCCTCGACCGCGGCGTTCCAGCCCTGTCCGCACATGGCGATCTACGGCGCCACCAAGGCCTTCGTGCTGAGCTACTGCGAGGCGCTGGCGGAGGAACTGTCGGGCACCGGTGTGACCGTCACGGCGCTGTGCCCCGGGGCGACGGCGACCGGCTTCTTCGATGCCGCCGACATGAACGGTTCCGCCCTGGTCAAGGGCAAGCGGTTGCCGACGTCCGAATCCGTGGCGGCGGTCGGATATCGCGCCATGGTCAGGGGGCGGCGCATCGCCATTCCCGGCCTGCTGAACCTGCTCCTGGCACAGAGCGTCCGCTTCACACCGCGTCGGGTGGTCACCCTGGTGGGCGCGGCGATGTTGCGGCGGGTCTGACGGCCCGGGGTCGTCAGGCGGGATCCGGCGGACCGCGTTCTGCGACACCGATTCCGGATCGTGGAAGAAGCCCTTGCAGGGGAAGGGCTTTTCTCGCGAACGGAACAGAGAGTTGGGACAGGGGCATCCGAACCACGGTTCAGGCGGGTTTGCGGCCGGCTCGCAAGAAGACGTGGACGACGAGGCCGACGACCAGACCCCAGAAGGCCGGGCCGATGCCGGCGACGGTGAGGCCGGAGGCGGCGGTGAGGAAGGTGAGGAGCGCCGGCACCCTCTCCGCCTCATCGGCCACCGCGCCTTGCAGCGACGCCCCGAGCGCGCCGAGAAGCGCCAGTCCGGCGGCGGCTTCGACGAGGAGCGGCGACGAGCGGGTGACGAGCCCGACGAGGACCGCGGCGAGGAGACCGAAGCCGATGTAGATCACGCCCGCCGCCACGGCGACGCGCCAGCGCCGCGCCGGATCGGGATCGGCGTCGGGGCCGGCGCAGAGGGCGGCGGTGATGGCGGCGAGATTGGACGTCGGCGCACCGAGCGGCGCGGTCAGAGCCGAGGCGAGACCGGTGGCGATCAGGAGCGGGCGGAACGGCGGGCGATAGCCGTAGGTGCCGAGCACCGCGTAGCCGGGGATGTTCTGCGACGCCATGGTGACGAGGAAGAGCGGCAGCGCGACTGAGATCAGCGCCTGCGGCTCGAACACCGGGGTCACCCAGACCGGCACCGGCAGGGTGAAGGCGATCGGCCCGCCGCCGCCGTCGGCGACGAGGATGAAACCGAGCGCCACCGCCGCCGCGCCGGGCGCCGCCCACAATCTGGCGAAGCGGAACAGCACCAGCCAGGTGGCGAGCACCACCGCGGCGGCGACCGGCAACCGGGAGAGCGCCACGAAGGGGGCGAGGCAGAGCTTCATCAACACGCCGGCGAGCATGGCGGCGGCGATCGGCTTGGGGATCGCCGCGACGGCGCGGCCGAGCGGCTCGAACAGGCCGGCGGCGACGATGAGCAGCCCCGTCACCAGGAAGGCGCCGGTGACCGCCGGGAAGCCGCCGGGGACGACCCCGGTGGTGGCGAGCAGCGCCATGCCGGGCGTCGTCCAGGCGATCGAGATCGGCATGCGGGTGGCGAGGCCGAGACCGATGCCGAGCACGCCCATGGCGACGGAGACCGCCAGCAGACCGGAGGTGATCTCGGCGGCGTTCGCGCCGGCCGCCTCGAGCCCCTTGACGACGATCGCCGTCGACGAGGCGAAGCCGACGATCGCGACCAGCAGGCCGCTCGACACGGCGTGGAGAGGAGACGTCGATGACATGCGGCGGGCGCTCCGGGGGGGCGGGGTGCCCTGTGTGACCCACACCCGCCCTCCGCCGCAAGGGGCGGCGCGCAGGAGAGGTGCGCGGAGGCGCGTCCCGCGCCGTCGCGGCGAGAGGCGCGGAAACGCAGAAGGGGCCGATTGCTCGGCCCCAGTTCGCGACTTTCGCGGAGGAATTCGAATGATCGGGAAGCGTTCTTCGGAACGCGTCCTCTCAGAGGCGATAGAGGATCTGGTCGGTCCAGAAACGCTCGAGACGCTGCAGCGACTTGTTCAGCGTCTTGAAATCGACGGCGCCGATGCCGCCGACCTGCTCGATCGAACGCAGCTGGCGCTCGTAGAGGCGATCGACGATGGTGGCGACCTCACGACCCTTGTCGGTGAGGCTGACGCGGACCGAACGACGGTCGATGCGCGAGCGCTCGTGCTTGACGTAGCCGCCTTCGACCAGCTTCTTCAGATTGTAGGAGACGTTGGAGCCGAGATAGTAGCCGCGGGTGCGCAGCTCACCGGCCGTCAACTCGGCGCCGCCGATGTTGAACAGCAGCAGAGCCTGCACGGAGTTGACGTCGTCGCGGCCGACGCGGTCGAATTCGTCCTTGATGACGTCGAGCAGACGGCGATGCAGCCGTTCGACGAGGGTCAGGGCTTCGAGGTAGAGCGGGCGGATGCCTTCCTGCTCCTCGCTGCGGACACCATGGTCGGCGGCCTTCATGACGCTGTTCATTGCGATACGCCTCACTGTATTCGTTATATCTACTGCGGCTTTTTCTCGCCTTTTCGTCTGCAGAATGTACGGATACGAATCTAAAATCGGCTTAAATTGCATCATGAAATTTCCGTAAAGCGGGATAGCCGGATAAATTGCTGAATATCCTCTGAATCTATTCGATCGAATACGATTCATCTTCCGTCCACCATTTTCGCCAGGACTCTGCCGACCCTATCGGAGCGCGGAAATCAGCCGTGGCGATCGCGCGGGCCGGGCGGCTCGGGCAACCCGAGGAGGCCGGCGGGGCGGAAGATCAGGAAGACGACGAGGAGCGACAGGACCGCGGTGTCGCGCCATTCGATGCCGAAGACGGTCGACCACGCGGTCTCCATCGCGCCGACCAGAAGGCCGCCGAGCACCGCGCCGGGCAGCGAGCCGATACCGCCGACCACCGCCGCCACCACCGCCTTGAGGCCGAGCATGGTGCCCATGTGGAAAGAGGTGCCGCCGTAGGCGAGCGTCAGGATCGATCCGGCGAGGGCGGCGAGCATCGCGGCGAGGGCGAAGGTGACGGTCAGGACGCGCGCCGGATCGATGCCGAGGAGGCGGGCCATGAAGGCGTCGTCGGAGACCGCCCGCCAAGCGCGGCCGACACCGGTGCGCGGGAAGATGACGAGGACCGAGACGACCGCGGCGAGGGTCGCGGCGACGACGAGGAGGCGCATCGGCGTCACCGCGACGGTGAAGGGACCATCGGCGACGAGGAGCGGATGGTTGAACAGCGGTTCGAGGAAACGTTCGCGCGCGCCCTGAGCCCGTGCCACGAACTCCTGGAGGGCGAGCGACAGGCCGACGGTGGCGATCAACAGCGGCTGGGCGGCGCGGAAGGCGAGCGGGCGGAAGACGGCGCGCCCGAGCATCGCCCCCCACGAGGCGCCGACCGCCACCGCGACGAGCACACCGAGAACGACGATCGGGCCGGCGGCGGCGGCGCCGAACGCCTGCCCCGTCAAAGCGCCGATCAGGGCGCCGTAGGCCCCGAGCATGGCGACATCGCCGAAGACGAAGACGATGCGGCCGACGAGACCCCAGATCAGGGCGCAGGCGAGCGCCAGCAGCGCATAGAGCGCGGCCGGAGCGGTGGCGTCGACCACGCCCTGGAGGATCCGCGCCGGCCCGGCCGATAAGGTGGCGAGGCCGTGCGGCAGCGCCGTCGGCTCGATGCGCACCCGGCTCGCCGCCTCCGCGACGGTCGCCGGATCGGCGAGCCAGAACCGGCGCAGCATGTAGAAGCGGGCGTCGCTCATCTCGCCATGGTGATTGCGCAGGCCGATCAGGGCGCGGGTGTCGCCGGTGGCGGGATCGGGACCGAAGGCGCAGACGAGGAAGGTGCGGCGCGACCCGCGAGCATCCTCGACGCGGTATGAGATGCGGACGTTCTCCGCCCTCGCCGGATCGGGATCGATCGCCAGGACGGTGATGCGGGCGTCGTCGGCCTCGAGCGCCGGCAGCACCGAGACGCAGATCTCGCGCGTCAGCGGATCGACCATGGCGCAGGCGGCGAGGATCGGCAGGAGAAGGAAGAGGAGTGCGACACCGAGAGCGCGAAACGGAGCGGTCGTCCGACGGAGACGCCGATCCGGCGCTTTGCGGCGCGACGATGCGCCGAGCCCCCCCTCCCTGTCCCTCCCCCTCGAGGAGGGAGGGAACCCCGCGGAGAGGATCTTCGTCCCGACATCACCGTGCGGCGGCGGACGGCAGGGTGCGGACGGCATCGCCTCGTCGTCCCCTCCCCCGTCGAGGGGGAGGGACAGGGAGGGGGAGATGCGGCGGGGCGGCAACCATCGACGTCGGTGAGGAGACGACGCGTCGGCCGCCGAAACGAACGCCATGACCCGGGGTGCGCCCCCGTCCTCCCCGCGCGGCCGCGCCGGGGAACCCTCTGCCGAGAGATCCCGCCGCGGCCCGATCATGGCTCAGCCTTCCGCCTTCAACTTCTCGGCGATGCGGGGCGCGAAATAGGTCAGCACGCCGTCGGCACCGGCGCGCTTGAAGGCCATCAGGCTCTCCATCATGGCGCGGTCGCCGTCGAGCCAGCCGTTCGCGGCCGCCGCCTCGATCATCGCGAACTCGCCCGACACCTGATAGGCGAAGGTCGGTACGCCGAAAGCGTCCTTGATGCGGCGGACGATGTCGAGATAGGGCATGCCCGGTTTGACCATCACCATGTCGGCGCCCTCCTCGATGTCGAGGGCGGCTTCGCGGATGGCTTCCTCGGTGTTGGCCGGGTCCATCTGATAGGTGCGCTTGTCGCCGCGCAGCGTCTTGTTGGTGCCGACGGCGTCGCGGAACGGCCCGTAGAAGGCCGAAGCGTACTTGGCCGAGTAGGCCATGATCTGCACCGCGTCGAAGCCGTGGGCGTCGAGGCCGCGGCGGATGGCGCCGATACGGCCGTCCATCATGTCGGAGGGCGCGATCATGTCGGCGCCGGCCTCGGCCTGGGTCAGCGCCTGGGCGACGAGGCGGGCGACGGTGGCGTCGTTGATGATCTCGTCGCCTTCCATCAGGCCGTCGTGGCCGTGGGAGGTGTAGGGATCGAGCGCCACGTCGGTGATCAGGCCGATCTCCGGCACGTGCGCCTTGATCGCCCGGCAGGCGCGGCAGATCAGGTTCTCCGGGTTGAGCGCCTCGGAGCCGGAGTCGTCGCGCAGGTCCGGATCGGTGTAGGGGAAGAGCGCCAGCGCGGGGATGCCGAGCTTGGCCGCACGCTCCGCCTCGCGCACCGCGAGATCGACCGAGACGCGCTCGACGCCGGGCATCGATGCGACCGCCTCGCGACGGTTCTCGCCGTCGAGGACGAAGATCGGCCAGATCAGATCGTCGACCGTGAGATGGGTCTCGCGCACCATGCGGCGCGACCAGTCGGTGCGGCGATTGCGGCGCATGCGCCGGCCGGAGAGGATGGTGCCCATGTCGGCGGCGAGGCGCCCGGCCTCGATGTGCTTCTCGCTCATGATTTCCGTCGTTCCCCCGAGGGCTCGTGGGCGGCCCCGTCGCCGAGGTGATTAGCACGCGGGCGGGGGCGAGGTCACGATGGGGGCGATCACCGAAGGGTGAGGAGGGCGGTGCGGTTCGCACTGCTTGCTGAAATCTACATTTTAATCTACATCTCGATCATGGGTGAGAACGACACCTGTTCGTGGACCGATGCGAAGCAGGATCTGGTGTGGGAGATGCGCGGCATCGACTTCGCCGATCTCGAACCGTTCTTCGCCGACCCTGGGGCCGTCGTGGTCGAGGACCGGCGGCGGGACTATGGGGAGGCTCGCTTCAACATGCTGGCGAGCCACGAGGGCGTCGTTCTCGCCATCACTTTCACTCCGCGGCGCGGCGCGGCAAGTAACACGTCGTGACGGCGCGCCTCGCCAATCGCAAGGAAAGGGCGATCCATGCCCGAGCCCGTGAACAGCACTCCCCGTAAGGGCCGCACCGACTGGGTGCGGCTCCGGGCTATGTCCGACGAGGCGATCGAGGCGGCGGCGACGGCCGATGCCGAGAATCCGCCGGCCGACGACGATCATTGGGCGCATGCCACCGTCGGCCTGCCGCCGGCCAAGGTGCCGGTCAACGCCAAGTTCGATGCCGACGTCGTCGCCTGGTTCAAGGCGCAGGGCCGCGGCTACCAGACGAGGATGAACGCTGTGCTGCGTCGCTACATGGAGGCGCAGCAGGGACGGCGGTGAGCGCCGGCCGATTCCTTCGCACCGAGGCGCGACCCCGTCGTCGGATCGGCCGCGGACAGCCCCGTCCTTCTCCCCTCACGGGAGAAGGGGAGTTCGGGGCGGGGTCCGAGATCCCTCTTCGGGGTGAGAGCGCGTCGCCGAAACCGGCCGCCGGCACGGCTCCCCCAAGCGCATATCACCTCCGTGTTCCCCTCCCATCGTCAAAACCATGTGCATTTCGCCACAAGTCGACGCGCATCGGCGGCGATTGACGGGGGGGTGAGGGCTCACTACTCCTCGATGAACGCGGCGCCGAACCAAGAGCGCCCGGCGCGGGCTCTCCTCGAGGGGACGCACACGACGCGCCGACGAGATCGCCCGGGGGGAGCCCATGGACTTCGAACTCTCCGAAGAAACCTCCGCCTTCAAGGACGTCGCCGCCCAGTTCGCGCGCGACGAGTTCGCGCCGCATGCGGCCGAATGGGACGCGCACTCGACCTTTCCGGCCGAGACGCTGAGGCATGCCGCCTCGCTCGGCTTCGCCGGCATCTATGTCGGCGACGACGTCGGCGGCTCGGGGCTGACGCGCCTCGATGCGGCGGTGATCATGGAGGAGCTGGCGCGCGGCTGCACCTCGACCACCGCCTATGTCTCCATCCACAACATGGCGGCGTGGATGATCGACACCTGGGGCGACGCCGAGCAGCGGGCGAAGTGGCTGCCGGATCTCTGCGCCATGACCACTTTCGCCTCCTACTGCCTGACCGAGCCGGGCGCCGGGTCGGACGCCGCGGCGCTCTCGACCAAAGCGGTACGCGACGGCGACGACTATGTGCTCACCGGCTCGAAGGCCTTCATCTCGGGCGGCGGGGCGTCGGACGTCTACGTCGTCATGGCGCGGACCGGCGGGGCGGGGCCGAAGGGCATCTCGGCGATCGTCGTCGAGAAGGACGCGCCCGGTCTCTCCTTCGGGGCGCAGGAGAAGAAGATGGGCTGGAAGAGCCAGCCCACCGCCGCCGTCATCTTCGACGGTTGCCGCGTGCCGGTCGCCAATCGCCTCGGCGAGGAGGGCGAGGGCTTCAAGATCGCCATGGCCGGGCTCGACGGCGGACGGCTCAACATCGCCGCCTGCTCGCTCGGCGCGGCGGCGGAATGTCTCGACCGGACGATTCGTTACGTCAAGGAGCGCAAGCAGTTCGGCAAGCCGATCGGCGACTTCCAGGCGCTGCGTTTCCGCATCGCCGACATGGCGACCGAGCTCGAGGCGGCGCGACTGATGGTGCACAAGGCGGCCTGGATGCTGTCGGCCAAGGACCCGAAGGGCACCGACCGCCGCGTCACCCGCGCTTGCGCCATGGCCAAGCGCTACGCCACCGACGTGTGTTTCCAGATCATCGACGAGGCGATGCAGCTGCACGGCGGCTACGGCTATCTCGCCGATTACGAGATCGAGCGGTTCCTGCGCGACACCCGCGTCCACCGCATCCTCGAGGGGACCAACGAGGTGATGCGGCTGATCGTGTCGCGTGACCTGCTGGAGGACTGACGCCCCCTCCCCCGTCCCTTCCTTTCGTCCGGAGCCCGCATGACCGACCATTCCACCGACGAGATCCGTTTCGAGAGGCGCGGCCAGGCCGGCGTGGTGATCCTCGACCGGCCGAAGGCGCTGAACGCGTTGACGCTTTCCATGGTCGAGGCGATGCAGCGGCAGCTCGACGACTGGGCCGGAGATCCGGCGATCGCCCATGTGGTGCTGACCTCGGCGAGCGAGAAGGCCTTCTGCGCCGGCGGCGACATCCGCCGCATCCACGACATGGGCAAGGCCGGCGATCCGCATCTCACCGACTTCTTCCACGACGAATACATCCTCGACCGCACCATCCACCGCTACCCCAAGCCGTTCACGTCGCTGATCGACGGCATCTGCATGGGTGGCGGCGTCGGGCTGTCGGCGCACGGAATGCTCAGGATCGGCTCGGAGAAGATCCTGTTCGCCATGCCGGAGGTGGCGATCGGCTTCTTCCCCGACGTCGGCGGCACCCACATGCTCTCCCGCATGCCCGGCGAGACCGGCGCCTATGCCGCCATGACCGGGGCGCGGCTGAAGGTGGCCGACTGCCTGCACGTCGGCTTCCTCACCCATCACGTGCCGTCCGCCCGCATGGTCGATCTTCTCGCCGCGCTGTGCGAGACCGACGAACCGGCGCCGGTCGCGGCCGCCTTCCACAGCGATCCGGGCGAAGCACCGATCGCGGCGTTGCGAAGCGCGATCGACCGGCTCTTCGCCGGTGACGACGCGGCGGCGATCGTCGCGCGGCTCGAGGCGGAGAGCGGCGCCGACGCGGCCTGGGCACAGGCGACCGCGGCGGGGATGCGGGGGAAATCGCCGACCTCGATGGCGATCGCCTTGTGTCAGGTCCGGATCGGCGGTTCTCTCTCCTTCGAGGAGTGCATGCGGATCGAGTTCCGCATCGTCAGCCGCATCCTCGAGGAGCACGACTTCTACGAAGGGGTGCGGTCGGTGTTGATCGACCGCGACAACGCCCCCGACTGGCGGCCGGCGACGTTCGAGGCGATCGCACCGGGTGCGATCGAGGCGCATTTCACCAAGGTGCCGGCCGGCGGCGACCTCGTCTTCGCGGCCGGGTGAACGGAAGGCCCGAACCGACCCATGGCACGGATCGAATCGATCGTCGCAGCGCAACCGCCCGCCCCGCCCGAACCGGTGCGGCCGCGCTGGCGCACGGCGCACGACCTCTATCTGAAGGTGATGTCGCTCGCCTTCCTCGGCTGGGCGATCTGGGAATGGGCGGCGATCATCGGGCTGGTGCCGTCGCTCGACGGCGGCCAGCGCACCAATCTGCCGCGGCAGGGCGCGACCCTGTTCTTCGCCGCCTTCGATCCCGTCGCCGCCGTCGGGCTGTGGCTCGGCTCGACCTGGGGCACCGCCACCTGGCTGGTGGTGACCTTCGCCCGGGTCATCATCCACACCGGCTATGCCGGGATCTTCGGCTGGACCGGGCCGTGGACCATCGTCCAGGTGGTCTCGGTGGTGATCTATCTGGCGCTGTTCTTCCTGGCGGAGCGCGCCGATCGGGAATCCAGGAAGCGGCGGCGGCGGACCGATCCCGCCTGAGGCCCTCGGCCGGCGCCGAACCGCGAGACACGAGACGAAACGGACCCACGACGGGTCGATCTGGGAGGACGACATGGCGACGATCGCATTCATCGGGCTCGGCAACATGGGCGGGCCGATGGCGGCCAATCTGGTGAAGGCGGGCCACACCGTGACCGGCTTCGACCTTTCGGCCGACAGCGTGGCGCGCTTCCTCGCCGCCGGCGGCAAGTCGGCGAAGACGGTGGCCGAGGCGGTTGCCGGCGCCGAGGTCGTGGTGTCGATGCTGCCCGAAGGGCGTCACGTCGAGGCGGTCTACGGCGGCGCCGACGGCGTCTTCGCCCATGCGGGCCCGGGCACACTGTGCATCGACTCGTCGACCATCGCCGTCGACACGGCACGCGGCGTGGCGAAGCTCGGCGTCGACAAGGGCTTCGTCTTCGTCGATGCGCCGGTCTCCGGCGGCACCGGCGGCGCGGCGGCGGGCACCCTCACCTTCATGGTCGGCGGCACCGCGGCGGGCTTCGAGGCGGCCAAGCCGTTCCTCGACAAGATGGGCAAGACCATCGTCCATGCCGGCGACGCCGGCGCCGGTCAGGCGGCCAAGATCTGCAACAACATGATCCTCGGCATCTCGATGATCGCGGTGTGCGAGGGCTTCGCGCTCGCCCGCAAACTCGGCCTCGACGAGCAGAAGCTCTTCGACATCTCCTCGACCGCCTCGGGACAGTGCTGGTCGCTGACGAGCTACTGCCCGGTGCCGGGTCCGGTGCCGACCTCGCCGGCCAACCGCGACTACGCCCCCGGCTTCGCCGCGGCGATGATGCTGAAGGACCTCAAGCTCGCCCAGGACGTGGCGGCCTCCGCCGGCCAGACGACGCCGCTCGGCGCCGACGCGGCGGCGCTCTACCAGCGCTTCGTCGATGCCGGCAACGCGGGTGTCGACTTCTCCGGCATCATCCGCTTCCTCGAAGGGAAGTGATCGGGACCGGCGAGGCAGCCCCTCGCCTCCTCCCCGACTTTCGGCTAGACCATCGGCCTCTTCTCGCGCTCAGGGGCCGAACATGACCACCGCCGTCGAACTCCGACCGCCTCTTCTCGCCGACGTGCGGGAGGCGGCGGAGACGATCGCCGGGGCGGTGATGAAGACGCCGTTCCTGCCGGCGCCGCGGCTCTCGGCGCTGACCGGGGCCGACGTCTGGGTCAAATACGAGAACCTGCAGGTCACCAACGCCTTCAAGGAACGCGGCGCGCTGGTGAAGCTCCTCTCCCTCACGGAAGAGGAGCGCCGGCGCGGCGTCATCGCCATGTCGGCCGGCAACCACGCCCAGGCGGTCGCCTATCACGCGACGCGGCTCGGCATCCCCTCGACCATCGTCATGCCGGAGACGACGCCGCACGTGAAGGTGACGGCGACGCGCGGCTTCGGCGCTCACGTCGTGCTCTCCGGCGAGACGGTGGCGGAGGCGGAGGTCGAGGCGGAACGGCTGGCGGCGCGCGACGGGCTGACCTTCGTCCACCCCTACGACGACTTCCACGTCATTCGCGGCCAGGGCACGGTGGCGCTGGAGATGCTCGAGGTGAAGCCGGATCTCGACGTGATCGTCGTGCCGATCGGCGGCGGCGGGCTCGCCGGCGGCATCGCGGTGGCGGCCAAGGCGATTTCGCCGCGCATCGAGATCGTCGGAGTCGAGACCCGGCTCTATCCGTCGATGTGGGCGGAGTTGAAGGACCTGCCGGTCCATGCCGGCGGTACCACCCTCGCCGAGGGCATCGCCGTGCGGCGGGTCGGACGGCGGACGCTGGAGATCGCCCGGCGACTGCTCGACGACCTGATCCTGGTCGACGAGGCCGACATCGAACGGGCGGTGAACCTCTATCTGACGCTGCAGAAGACCATGGCCGAGGGCGCGGCCGGGGCGGCGCTCGCCGCGCTCCTGACCGCGCCGGAACGGTTCCGTTCGCGCTCGGTCGGGCTCATTCTCTCGGGCGGCAACATCGACCCACGCATTCTCTCCTCGATCATGGTGCGCGAGCTGGCGCGCGAGGAGAAGATCGTCGGCATCCGGCTGATCATCCCGGATCGGCCGGGCGTGCTCGGCGAGATCACCACCATCCTCGGCCGGCTCGGCGCCAACATCCTCGAGGTCGAGCACCACCGCACCTTCCTCAAGGTGCCGGCCAAGGGCGCCACCCTCGACGTGGTGTTCGAGACCCGCGACGGGGCGCACGCGCAGGAGATCATCGCGGCGCTGGAAGCGCTCGACTACGTGGTGGAACGGCTGGAGCGGCCGGAAGCTCCGATGTGAGGCGCGGCCTCACACCCGTCGTGGAACCTCATACTCGGCTCATGAAATTCGGACTCGTCCGAGTTTCATGAGCGTCACGGCCTGGCCGGCCGACGCCCCCGTTCGGGCTTGCCTTCGCCGACGATGTTTCGAAAAGGTCGAAACTTCGTCAACTCGGTATCACTCGGCGGCTTCGGCGAGGAAGCGGACGCCGCCCTTGTTGCCTTCGACCCAGGTGGCGCAGGCGGAGCAGTGGCGGCCGTCGGCGAGGCGCAGCCGCAGGGTCTGGCCGACCTCGTGCGAGCGCAGGCCTTCGATGCGGGCGCCGCCGGCGGAGAGATCGGTCACCTTCACCTTTCGGGTTTCGCTGCCGATGGTCATCTCGGCCGACATCGTCACCTGTTCGCGGCCGTCCTCGCGACGATCGTGACCGCGCTCGATCTCGCCGATGCCGATCGAAAGCTCCTCGAGCAGCGTCAGAACCTCGACGCTGGCGTCGTTGAGCTTGTCCATCGCGGCATAGGCTTCTTCGTTCTTGCCGGCGGCGTGGGCGGCCAGCGCCGCCTTGCCGGCGGCATGGACGCGCTGATGCGGCTCGACCAGACGCGCATAGGCGGGGATCGCCTTGTACTCCGGCTTCTGGAGCGCGTCGTACCACTTGCCGAGCCGGCAGTGATGATGATCGGGAACCTCCTCGGCCTTCCAACCGTCGCGGCCGACGACGGTGTCGACCACCCGCTTCTTGAAGAAGACGTGGTCGATCTTGGCCATCTCGCACAGCGAGCGATCGGAGTCGGCGTGAAACCAGTTCTTGGCCATGGCGCCGAAACGATCGTTGTTCGACTGGATCTTCTCGGCCATCGAATGCAGGACGGTCTCGTTGGTCTCGGCGACGCCGGCGACCTTGGTGACGCTCTCGGCGATCTCGGCGGAAGCATGCTTCTGTTGGGAGAGGACGGCGGAGATCTCGACCATCTTGCGGGTGACGTTGTCGACCTGGCCGGAGATGGTCTCCATGGTCTCGGCGGCGCGGGCGATGGCGGTCCGCCCCTCGCCGACCGCGGTGGTCGAGCGCTCCATGGTCGTCAGGATATCGCTCATGCCGGTGCGCAGGGCGGCGATGCGGTGGTTGATGTCCTCGGTCGAACGCGCCGTCTGGCCGGCGAGGTTCTTGACCTCCGTCGCCACCACGGCGAAGCCCTTGCCGGCCTCGCCGGCGCGCGCCGCCTCGATGGTCGCATTGAGGGCAAGGAGATTGGTCTGGCCGGCGATCCCCTCGATGACGGTCAGGATCTGGCCGATCTGATCGGAGGCCTTGGCGAGTTCGTCGACGTTGGCGGCGGTCTCGGCGACCGCATCGGCGATGTTGGCGATCGCGTTGCTCACCTCTTCGACGGCGTTGCGGCCGAAGCTCACCGTCGCATCGGTCTCCTCGGCATCGTGCGAAGCGCTGGCGGAAGAGCGGGCGATCTCTTCGACGGACGCGACGAGTTCGGCGGCGGCGGCGGAAATCGACTGGCTCGACGAATTCACCATCTGGGTGTTGCGGGTCAGATGGGCGAGCTGGATGGCGGTGACGTTGGCGTCCGACACCATGCCGGCGGCGTTGCGCAGGTTGCCGAGATCGGCGGCAGTGGCGGCGGCGGCGGAGCGCTCGGAATCGATCCGGTTCTCGTAAGCCGTGTTGGAGAGGATCATGTCGATGAAGACGCGCTCGATCAGCTTGTCCATCATCGCCACCTGCGTGCTCATCGAGAAACGATGGCGCTTGGCGATGTGGGGCAGGAGCTTCTTCAACAGGAAGGCATAGCCGGCCATGTACCAGCCGGAGGGAAGGCCGATCTTGACGTGGACCTCGCCGATGCGGGTCGAACGACTTTCGACATCGGCGGCGAGCGTCGGCGAGAACAGGCCGCGCCAATGCTCGGCCTGGGCCTTCTTCAAGCGTTCGATCTGCTCGGGCGAGGTCAGATGGTCGTGGAAACCCGGGACGGCGGACAGGCCGGCGTAGAATTCCGTCAGGGCGACCGGAATGATCTTCTCGCACTCCGCCCACAGGTCGACGACCGAATCCGACCCCGTTCCCGACTTGCGGACGAAGGAGGAAATTTCGTTCATTTTCAATTCGATGGCCATTCTGAAATTCTCCATCTCAGTATTCGAGCTGTCTACTTGAAGTCAACTTTCGACTGCCGGGCTTTAAAAATCGTAAATTACGTATTTCTGACTGGCAGCGGAGTGTCATCACGGCAACCGCCATTGTGGCAGGGGCAAAACCACACTGCTTGAACGTGTATCCCTTGAACGCGTATCGGCGCGACGCCATGTTTCGACGGGTCGGTATCGCCGGGCCTCCGCGGAGTACCCGCAGGTGGGCGACGACCGAGACGAGGAGAGACGGGCATGGAACGGCCGACGCAACAGATCACCGTACGGTGGGTCTACGACCCGGCGCTCGAGCCCGATCTCTTCCAGGACGTCCTCAAGCGCCGGGCGCTCGCCTATCTCTTCGACATCGTCGGGGTGTCGCTGCTGTGGCTCTTGGCGGCGGTGGTGGTGTTCTTCCTCGGGCTCGCCACCTTCGGCCTCGCCTGGCTGATCTATCCGGCACTGTGGCCGATCCTCGGCGTGCTCTACACGGTGTCGACACTCGCCGGCCCGGAGGCGGCGACGCCGGGGATGAAGGCGATGGGGCTGGCCATGCGCACGGTCGACGGGCCGCGGCCCGACGGGCTGAAGGCGTTGATCCATGTCGTGGTGTTCTACGGCCTGTCGGTGACGCTGACGCCGCTCGTTCATCTCGTGGCACTGTTCACGGCGCGGCGGCAGACGATCCAGGATCTCGTCGCCGGCGTTCTCGTCATGGACGGGCGGGTGCTGGCGCTCACCGGCCGGTGACGGCGGCGATCGCGCGAAAGTCGTGCTCCGGCCCGACGGTTCACCGTGATCGAAACTCGAGCAGACGCATCGACGTCGATCCTCTTCTCGACACGCGGCTTCGTGGCTATCCTTCGACGCGGGGAAACCGGCCGACGGACGGCCGGGATGAGCGACGGCGCGCCGAGCGGCGCGACACACGGGGAGGCGAGATGACACAGCATCCGGTCGACGCCCCTCAGTTCTATCTGACGGCGCCGTCGAACTGCCCCTATCTGCCGGGACGGCAGGAGCGCAAGGTCTTCACCCATCTGGTCGGCATCCGTGCCGGCGGGCTCAACGACGTCCTCACTCAAGGCGGGTTCCGCCGGTCGCAGAACATCGCCTATCGACCGGCCTGCGACGGCTGCCGGGCCTGCGTCTCGGTGCGCATCCGCGTCGACGACTTCCTGTGGACGAAGAGCTTCCGGCGTAATCTGCGCATCAACCAGGACCTGATCGGCCTCGAACAGGGGCCGATGCCGACGTCCGAACAGTATTCGCTGTTCCGTCGCTATCTCGACGCGCGCCATTTCGACGGTGGCATGGCCGACATGACGGTGCTCGACTTCTCGATGATGATCGAAGACACCCACGTCGACACGATGGTGGTCGAGTATCGGCTGCGTGGACCCGACAGCGGCATCAGCGGGCGCGGGCGCGGACCGGTGATGGCGGCGGCGCTGACCGACGTCCTCTCCGACGGATTGTCGATGGTCTATTCGTTCTACGATCCGGAGATCGAGGGACGCGGCCTCGGCACCTTCATGATCCTCGATCACGTCAGGCGGGCGCGGCGGCGCGGCCTTCCTTACGTCTATCTCGGCTACTGGGTCGAAGGTGCCCGTAAGATGGACTACAAGCGCCGCTTCGCGCCGCAGGAACACCTCCAACCGCAGGGTTGGGTGATCCCCGAGCCGCCGATGGAGGGCGGCGAGGAGGACTGAGAGGCCGTTTTGAAATTCGCGCCCGGCGATTCCCGTCGGCGTCCGAATGTG
>NZ_DAIPZB010000052.1:0-114 GCF_036782435.1 Pinisolibacter sp.
GCCCCGTTTCGTTTTCGGGCTCTCGTCGGGCGAGCCCGACGAGAGAAGCGCCCTCTGGCCGCCCCGTTTCGTTTTCGGGCTCTCGTCGGGCGAGCCCGACGAGAGAAGCGCCCT
>NZ_DAIPZB010000052.1:214-27837 GCF_036782435.1 Pinisolibacter sp.
CGAGGCGCTACGCTTCGTTTCCATGAAGGTGAGATCGGCGACGGCTCCCTCGCCGCCGAGTGCGATCGCGGTCGGGATCAGCCGCGCGCTTCGATGCGGGTCGACGACTTCCGCGCGACCAGCATCCGCCGCCTGAGCCACGCCTGGGCCGGACGCTCGAAGCGGTGGAAGACCACCCAGCCGAGCCAGAAGGTGGCGACGAGGTAGGCGATCAGCGCCGCCGGCGCGTCGTAGATGGTGCGCTCGAAGCCGAGCCGGTCGCTCACCGTCACCGCGGCGATCTGGATCGGGAAATGGACGAGATAGGAGGAGTAGGTGGTATCGGCCAGCGGCGCGATGCGGGCGAGAACGCGCGCGATCATCGGCCAGCCGTCGAGACCGAGGACACCGAAGGTGAGCAGCGTGGAGAAGCCGAGGACCGCCCATTTCGGCGTGTCGACTTCGCCGCGGAAGGTCACCCAGGCGAGGACCAGTGCCGCCGTCACCGCGAAGGGCGCCGCACGCCGCAGCGCCTCGGCCGAAAGGCGCGCCGCGACCGCGTGGATCGCTCCGCCCATGAAGAAATAGGCGACGCAGTTGAGGATCATGCGCTGCCCCGGCACCGGCCCGAACCGCGAGTTCGCCGCCAACAGCACGACCGCCGCGGCGACGAAGGCGAGCCGGCCGAAGAGGCCGAGCCGCGTCATCACCGACACCGCGAAGAACAGCGCGTAGACGACGACCTCGACGGAGACGCTCCAGATCGGCCCGTTGAACGACATCGCCCGCTCGAACCCCCAGAAGGGCGCGAAGACGAGGTTCAGGGCGAAGTGGCGCAGATCGTTGTCGGCGTAGACGAAGAACGCGCCGGCATGGCCCGCCGCATAGACCGCCTGCAGCGCGGCGACGATCAGCAGCGTGGCGAAATGCAGCGGATAGAGGCGCGAGAAGCGCAGGACGAAGAACGACCAGGAGGTCACCTCGCCGCGGGCGATCGCCTCGTGGTACTTCCAGAAGAAGACGAAGCCGGAGATCTGCCAGAACACCCAGACGGCGAGATAGCCGTGATCGTAGAAGGCGCGGAAGAACCACCACAACGGTTCGCGGTCGCGGGTGAAGGGCACGACGAAGACGTCGTCGACCGCGAGATAGAAGTGCTGGTAGTGCCAGAAGACGACGGCCACGGCGCTCAGGAAGCGCAGCGCCTCGATCCCCTGGAAGCGTCGTTCCACGCTCATACCGGTCCCTCGTCGCGGGACGGCCGTCCCGATCGGCCATCATCCGCCTCCGAAGCGCGTGCGACAATGGTCGCGCGCCATCTATCCGGTGGGATGGTTTACCGCGACCCGACGCCGACCCGTGCCGGCGGGTGCCGGCACGGGAGGGATGTCGTGCGCGATCAGTAGCAACGATTGCGATCGACGCGGACGTTCGGGTGGGTCGTCGAGGTGTCGACCTGACCGAGATCGGTGCCGGTGGCGCGGTAGTAGCCGGAGGAGTTGTAGGCGACCGGCACGATCGCGCCGTGGGAGGCGTCGTCGGTGAAGTGTGCGACCATGTTGGAGGCGATGAAGATCTGAGCGTCGCGCCCGCCGGTCGCGGCGGCATCGGCGAAGCCGATGCCGATCGGCGAATTGCGGATCAGATTGCCGTTGCACAGAAGATCGTCGGTGTAGTGGTTGGTGCCGAGAACCACGCCGAGGCGGGCGGCGTTCTCGACGACATTGCCGTTCACGTTGGTGTCGCCCTCGACGATGATGCCGCAGCCGCCGGTCGAATACTGGTTCGCGGTGCCGGCAGCGATCGTCTTGACCGCGAGATTACGCAGCAGGTTGCCCTGAACGACGCCGAGACGGCCACCGAAATTGAAGTTCGCGAGCGTGATCCCGGTCGCGGCGTCGTCGACGAGGTTTCCGGTGACGACCGCTCCGAATCCCGGAGCCAGTTCGGTGACGCCGGAGAGAATGGCTTCGACGTAGAGGGCCGTCTCTCCGATCCCGTGGCAGCTGTTGCCGTTGACGACGAGATCCGTGCACATGTTGGCGCGTACCGCCGACAGCGCACAATTCCGGAAGACGTTGTCGGTGACGCGAACGCTCGCCGCCTTGAGCAACAGGACGCCGTTGCCTTCCCAACCGGTCGACGACGGGTCACCCTGGTAGACGGTGTCGACATGATTGCCGGAGATCAGCGTGCCGTCGAAACCGGGCGTCATGACGCCGTTCCACTCTCCGTTCAGCCGTTCGACGTAGATCGCGTTGCCGGTGTTGCCGACGAAATCGTTGCCGACGATCTGAACGCCGTCCGCGTCACGGACGAACACGCCGTCGCCGACGCCCTCGAAGCGGCAGTTCTCCACTCTGGCGGTGACGCCGTAGATCTGAAGACCCGCGTGGGGCGAGGTCCGGAAGGTGCAGTTGACGATGCGGATCCGGGAGGGCTCACCGCGTCCGCGTTTGACCGCCAGCATCGACCGAGTCGCGAGCCCGCTGTCGACCGACAGGGTCCGACCGGCGCCGTCGAAGACGATCCCTTCGATGGTCACGTCGGTGAAGGCACCCACGTAGAGCACGTAGGCCGCGCCGCTCACCGGACGAAGGATCACTTTGCCCGGCGTGCCGAAGATGCGGATGGGATCGCCGACGCCGAGGTTCCAGACGTCGTAGGTGCCGGGGGAAATGTAGAGCGCCTTGCCGGCGGCGGCCGCCTCGTTGATCGCGGCCTGAAGGTCCGAACCGTCACCGGTGTAGACGAGGACGTCGGTTTCGGAAGTTCCGCTCGTGGTCATGTGGATGAGCTCCGCTTCGCGCCAGGCCATCGAGGCCGGCAGGTCGAGGTCGCCGTTCGCATCGACGGCGACGGGGAAGAGTTCACCGACGCCCGGTGCCCCACGCGGGCGCAGCGGGCGCAGGTACCAGCTCGACGACGAAGTCGGCGGCTGGAGATTGCGGAGTTTGAGGGACGGGCCCGCCTGCCAGACCGAGCCGGAGACGCGATTCCGGCTGAGCAACAGATGATCCGAGGTGGAGAGGGGCGAACCGTCGGCGCTCACGACGGCCGCGGTCGCGAAGCCGCCGGTGTCGGCGACCAGGAGGTGCGAGAGCAGCGCCGGAGCCGAGCCGTCGAGCTCGCCCGAGAAGGCTTCCGCTTTCGGCGCCGCGATGCTGAACTGCTTTCGAACGACGTCCTTGCAGAGCTGCCCGTTGTCCGAAACGATCGGATTGGCGAGGTTCTGCGTCATCAGGGCGGATGAATCCTGCCCGGCGGGTTTCACCCCGTACTGCTTGCGGATCCGACTGCGGTTCTGCCAACCGGGGCGGAACTTGTATTTCGGCGCCGGCGGCCAACCGAAACTGTTCCAGACGGGATCGTCGACGGTGTAGGTGAGCGGCGCCGAGGAGTCGGCGAGAAGGCCGTTGCGGAAAAGCGCCGCGCAGGTGCGGAAATGGTCGAGACGGGCGGCGTCCTGGATGATGTCTCCGGCGATCTCGTCTTCGCTCGGCGACAGTCGTTCGTCGCTTCCCCACCCGTCGGAGGCGACGCGGCGATCGCCGTGGTTCCAGGCGAACCAGGTGACGGCCGACCATCCCTGCAGAACACCGTATCCGGCTGCCGCCAGTTGCATCATCGTCCTTCGATCGCGGTCGGCACCCGACGCGCCGATCGCGTAGTTCAGTTCGCCGACGATGAACGGCTTGTTCGTGAAGGCGTTCTCCGCGGCGAAGGCGTAGACGAAGTCCTCCTGGGCCTCCGGCGAGGCGCCGCCGTTGCCGAACAGTGACGTGTAGGGCATCGGATCGACGATGCTCGCCGGCAGATAGTTGTGGTTCTCGGAAAAGACGCCGGCGCCGAAATGCGCCTTGGCGTCGGATTCACTCCGCCAGAGGTTGGAGAACGAGACGTTCCGCGAAAATCCGAGCGACGAGACCTTCGCCAGGATGCGGTCCCGATGATCCGCATCGAGCTTGTTCAAGAAGGCGGCACGGATGGACTGTTGGGTGTCGTTCGCCGGCGCGTAGAGATCGAAAGCCGGAGAAACGCCGTTGGCGGAAAGGTAGGTGTTCCACTTCGCCAGAAGCGCGTTCCGGAAATAGCTCAGCGCCGGATACGACGAATGCTCGAAGCGATTGCCGTTGACGATCGTGTAGAACGACGAACACTCGTTCTGGATCTCGATCGCCAGGATCTGTTCGCTGACGCCATAGGTCTTGCCCAGATAGGCGTTGTTGCGGGTCAACAGCTGCGTGATGAATTCTTCCTGCAGCCGCGCACAGCGTTCGTCGATCATCGGCAGCATGCGCCACTTGTCGATCGTCTCGAACCATGCCGCATTCGACCAGTCGCCGAGCTGCTGTATGGCGGCGGACCACGCTGCCGCATCCGACGGCGTGGTCGTCATGATCGTGACGTCCCCCGGCAGGAAGGTCCGGGTGAAGTCGAAACTCAGCATGATGTAGATGCCGTTCTCGTGGAGCTCTGCGGTGAGACGATCGAACCGGTCCCACGCGACCTGATCCTTGCCGTTCGGGTCCGCGCGAGAACTGTTGTCGGCGTAGTTCGACAGCGCCGGAATCTGGGACGTCCAGTTCCAGTCCGAGCTGGGGCGCATCAGGTGATGCCACCGCACCATGTTCACGCCGCAGGACGCGAGATTGCGGGCGAAGTTCGTCGCCGTATCCTGATCGGGATAGAAGGCGACGACATTGGCCGCCCAGAAGCGCATCGTCGCGCCGTCCGGATCCTTGAAATCGGCGCCGGATACGGAGAGCGGTCGGATCGGTGGATTGGTGTAGGTGAGAAGGTCGAACTGACTGGACATGCGCACCTCCATGGTCGTGGAGCGAGACGCACGCCTGTCGAAGGTCGTTCGAAGGACGGTCGGCTCACCCGGCGGAGCCACATGCTATGCGTGCTGTCCGCGCCGATGACTTCTTCGAGGTTGCCCCCCCCTCCTGTGTGCCGCGTGATGCGCGAGGGCCTGCGGAGCTCTCGCTTCACGGGCCCTCGCCTTCGTCCGACGTCGTCGCGCGAGGCTTGGTCCGGCGACCTTGCGCGGTGACCCACGCACCGCGGGCGCCAAACCCGCCGCATCGCATTTCAGAATGATTTCAATGTAATGCCTGACTTCAGATTCTTGTTGCGAGTAGTTCGCATTCGCATTAGAGAGGATGCGAAGCCGCTTCGGCGGCCGCTCTCTCCTCTCGTTCCCGGAGTTCGTCGATGCGTCTTCGCCTTTTCGCCCTCGCCACCGCGGCGCTGGCCACGTCCCTCGCCTCCGCCTCCGCCTCCGCCAAGGAGGTTCCCGTCGGCAAGCCGCAGTCGGGCGGCGGCATGGAGATCGCCGCCGTCTATCTGCAGCCGATCGAAATGGACCCGCCCGGCATGATGCGCGCCGCCGCCGAGAGCGACATCCATCTCGAAGCCGACATCCACGCCTCCAAGGACAACCCGAACGGCTTCGCCGAAGGCGACTGGGTGCCCTACCTCACCGTCGACTTCGAGTTGGTGAAGCTCGACGACGGCAAGAAGATCGCCGGCACCTTCATGCCGATGGTGGCGAGCGACGGCCCGCACTACGGCGACAACGTCAAGCTCGCCGGCCCCGGTAAGTACCGCCTGACCTTCAAGATCTCGCCGCCCGGCGCCAACCCGCACGCCGGCCACTTCGGGCGCCATGTCGACAAGGAGACCGGCGTCGGTGCGTGGTTCGCCCCGGTCACCACGACCTGGGAGTTCACCTACGCCGGCATCGGCAAGAAGGGCGCCTACTGAGCCCGTCGCGCCACCGGTCGGCCGAAAGGAGAACCGTCGCATGAAACGTCCCGCTCGGGTCCCCCTGCCCCGCCCGGCTTCGGTGCTCCTGACGGCCATCGGTCTCGCCTCGGCGCTCGCCGTCTCGCCGGCCGGCGCCGAGAGCGAGCCGACCTTCCGCATCGAGTTCCGCGACGGCGTCATCTCGCCGGCGCGGATCGTCGTGCCTGCGAACACCCGCATCCGCCTCGAACTGATCAATCGCGGCACCACGCCGGCCGAGTTCGAGAGCACCGAGCTGCGCAAGGAGAAGGTGCTGGCGCCCGGCAGCGAGAGCGTCATGGTGATCCGCCGTCTCGATCCCGGCGAATACACCTTCTTCGACGATTTCCACCTCGATCACCCACCGGCCAAGGTGGTGGCCGAATGATCGCCGATGCCGGCGCTCCGCCGCACTCCTCCCCCCGTTGCGAGATCCGGACCGTGCGGCCATGACCGATCTGCCCGTCCCGTCGCTTCCCTCGACCGACCGCCACGCTCGCCTCGACGCGGCGGTCGCTCGGCTCGGTGACGGCTTACGCGATCACGCCGCGACGATCCGGCGGCTGCAATGGGTGGTGGTCGGGGTCTATGCGGCGCTGCTCCTCGTGCCGCTGGCGGCGCCGCTGCCCGGCCGGCTCGATCACATCTGGAGCCACGTCACGCTCTTCGCCCAGTTCCTGTTCTGGGGCGTGTGGTGGCCCTTCGTGTTGGTGTCGATGATCCTGGTCGGACGCCTGTGGTGCGGCGTACTGTGCCCGGAAGGCGCACTCACCGAGATCGCCGCGCGCCACGGCCGAGGCCGGGCGATCCCGCGCTGGGTGCGGTGGCCGGGATGGCCCTTCACCGCCTTCGCCCTGACGACGATCTACGGCCAGATGGTCAGCGTCTATCAGTACCCCGCCCCGGCCCTGGTCGTGCTCGGCGGCTCGACCGTCGCGGCGATCGGCGTCGGCTGGCTCTGGGGGCGCGAGAAGCGGGTGTGGTGCCGCTTCCTCTGTCCGGTCAACGGTGTCTTCCGGGTGCTGGCCAAGATGGCGCCGCTGCATTTCGCCGTCGACGAGGACCGTTGGGCCATCGCCCGGCGCGAGCACGTCGCCGGCGACCGGGTGGTCTGCGCCCCGATGGTGGCGTTGCCGACGATGCGCGGCTCGGCGCGCTGTCACATGTGTGGGCGCTGTTCCGGCTATCGCGGCGGCGCCATCCGATTGCAACTGCGCGCGCCGTCGCGGGAGATCGTCCACGTCGCCGGCGAGGAGACCGACGCCTGGGAGACGGCGCTGATCGTCTTCGGACTGATGGGCATCGCGGTCGGCGCCTTCCACTGGTCGGCGAGCCCGTGGTTCGTCGCCCTGAAGCAGGCGGTCGCGGATCGCCTCGTCGATCACGGCGTCCTGTGGCCGCTCACCACGACGATGCCGTGGTTCGTCCTGACCAACGAACCGGCGCTCAACGACGTGCTCACCGTTCTCGATGGTTTCCTGCTCGTCGCCTATGTGATCGCCACGGCGCTCGCCGTCGGGGCGCTCGTCTCCGCTTCGCTGGCGCTCGCCACGCGCCTTCTCGGTGCGTGGTCGTGGCCGCGGTTCCACCATCTCGCCCAGGGTCTGATCCCGATCGCCGGCGCCGGCGTCTTCATCGGCCTGTCGAGCCTGACGGTGACGTTGTTGAAGAACGACGGTTTCCCCGTCGGTTGGGTCGGGCCGACGCGGGTCGCGGTGCTCGCCGCCGCCACCTTGTGGTCGCTCCGGCTCGTCGTCGGCATCGCCGGCGTCCACGGCGCGACGACGGCGCGCCGGATCGCCGTCGGCCTCGCGGTCCTTCCCGCCCTCGGCGTGGCCAACATCGGCTGGTGGCTGCTCTTCGCCGGCTGGTAGGACCCGAGCGATCCATCCATCCCCGCGAATACGCGAAGGCCCGCGGAGCTCGCGCTCCACGGGCCCTCGCCCTCGTCCGACGTCGTCGCGCGAAGCCTGGTCAGGCGACCTTGCGCGGCACCAGACGTTCGCTCTTCAGGGCTTCCGCCACGCCCGAGCCGCCGGCCTCGTGGTACTCGGCGTCCTCGTTGACGTTCCACACGTCCCAGATGCGCTGACCGGCGAGGATGTTCTCCACCGTCAGCATCGCCGTCATCATGGCGTGGTCCTGATTGTTGTACTTGTGCATGCCGTTGCGGCCGACGAGATACAGCCCCGGGCAGGTCCGCTCGAGGTCGAGGCGGATCATCGAGACGTGATGCTTGTAGTCGTCGTCGTAGACCGGATAGGCCTTGGGCTGGCGCACGACACAGGCGTCGACCACCTCGTCCTCGTTCACCAAACCGATCTGGGCGATCTCGCGCTTGGCCAGCGCCACCAGATCCTCGTCCGACGCGGTCCACATGTCGTCGCCCTCGAAGCAGAAATATTCGAGGCCGAGGCAGGCGAGGTTCGGATCGGGCACCATCTCCGGCGACCAGGACCGGAAATTCTGGACGCGGCCGACCTTCACCGCCGGATCGTGGATGTAGATCCAGTTGTCGGCGAAGAGATCCTTGCGGGTGGTGATCAGCGCCACCGTGATGAAGTCGCGGTACTTGAGCGAGCGCGCCGAGAACAGCGACATCGGCCGCGGCGACAGTGCATTGCCGAGTTCGCGGATCGGCGCCGACGAGATCACGTGATGCGCCGTCCAGCTCTCCTCGGACCCGTCCTCGGCGGTGGCGGTGACGGTCCAGATGCCGGTCTTCTCGTCGCGCGAGAGCTTCGACAGGGTGCGGCCCATGACGATCTCGCCACCCTGGGCGCGGGTCTTGGCGGCGGCCGCCTCCCACATCATGCCCGGGCCCTTGCGCGGATATTCGAAGGATTCGATCAGGGTCTTGATGACCTCGTCGCCCTCCGCCTTCACCGTCTTGCGGCCGCGGGTGAGCGCGTTCCAAACGGCGGCGCCGAGGTTCAGCCCCTTGATGCGCTGCGCCGCCCAGTCGGCCGAGATCTCGTCGCAGTTCATGCCCCACACCTTCTCGGTGTAGGTCTTGAAGAAGATGCGGAAGAGACGCTCACCGAACTGGTTGCGCACCCACTGATGGAAGGTCTTCGGGTTCTCCACCCGATTGATCCGCGCCCAGGCATAGGACAGCACGCAGGCCGCCGACTGGAAGATGCCGAGGTTGGTCAGCGCCTCGAAGGCCTTGAGCGGATAGGAATAGAACTTCTTGCCGTAGAAGATGCGGCTCGAACGCGGGCGCTCGATGAAATCGTCGGGCAGCAGTTCCTTCCACAGCGCTACCACCTCCTTCGACTTGGAGAAGAAGCGGTGGCCGCCGATGTCGAAGAGGAAACCCTTGTGGTTCACCGTGCGCGAGATGCCGCCGACGAGGTGGGGATCGCGTTCGATGACGACGACCTTCTTGCCCGCCTTGGTCAGAAGATAGGAAGAGGTCAGTCCCGCCGGACCGGCACCGATGACGAGAACGTCGGCATCCACACGCATGATACGCATCCCTCGGCCGGGTCGCCCGGCTTCTCGCGGGCGGGGACCGACCCGCCTCGCCCTGCTCGCGGTCGCCGTCACCGGGTTCGTGCGACCCGGGAAGAGGAAGCCTCCCCCCTGTCGTCGCCGGCCCGGACGGTGCCGCGGCGGTTACCGAGGTCATTATGATTTTAGCGGTCCAAGAAACGGTAAACGTTCGCCGTTTCCGCCGCATTCGACCGGCTTTGGTCAATCGGAGGTTAACGAGCCGCGCAGGTGCGCATAGGCCGTCGCCGGCAGGACCCGGAAGACCCGGATCGGCCCGCCGAGGTGGACCTCCTCGAGCCGGCTCGGAACGCGGCCGTCCATGAGCGAGACGAGAAGGCCGTCCGGCGCCTCGTCGCGGGCGGAAGCGGCCGAGGTCGAGGCGGTGCACAGCGCCACGTAGTCGACCCGCCGCAGGTCGATCAGCGCCAGCGCGTCGTCGGGCTTCGAGCGCAGGATCTTGTCGCCGTCGATGATGCCGCGCTGCATCCGGTGATAGGGCGCGGTGACGACCGAATGCGGCGTGCCGGCGAGGATCGCCGGACCGATGTTGACCTCCGCCGCGACGAGCCCGGGAGCGAGCTGCGCCAGCCCCGCATAGTTCGACGCGGTCATGCACGGCGCGCCCGCCCCGGCGCCGGTCGCGCTCGGCGTGGTGTCGTTTCCGGTCGCGGCGGCCGTCTCGCCCACCCGCTCGGCCTTCCACGACGCCGGCGCGACCTTGGCGACGACGAAGGTGGCGAGCGAGGAGGAGGCGAGCACCGTGGCCACGAGCACCGTCACCGTCGCCGAGCGGCCCCGGATCTCGCTGTCGCGCGCCAGCCGTCCGGCCGCGGCGGCAATCAGCGGCAGCGACAGCACGTCGGCATAGACTATGGTGCGGATCTGCAGGAGGCCGATGGCGGTGGCGAGCGCCGCGCAGGCCACGAGGATCCACAGCGGAACCGAGCGGCGCAGCGTCTCGTCGCGAATGAGCAGCGCCACGGCGATGGCGGCGAAGACCGGCACCAGCAGCGCCACCAGCGCATCGACATGATGCGCGCCGAAGAAGACGTGCCAGGGCTGGACTTCGGTGACGCCGTCGAGCCAGACGGCCCGCGCCTCGGGCAGCACCTGGGCGAAGGGACCGCGCAGACAGGCCGGTTCCGGCAGGGCGAAGGCGAAGATCGCCAGACCGCCGATCGCCGCGAGGAAAGCGAGCCGCAACGCCCGGCCGGCGGGCGCGACCACCGCACCGGCGGCGACCCCCGCGCCGCCCACCGCGGCGAGCGCCACGTAGTTGGCCGAGAGCGCATCGCAGGCGCCCCAGGTCCACAGGCTCGGCGGCAGCGTCGCGACCATCATCGCGATGGTGCCGGCGGCGAGCCCGGCGCCGTAGGCGATCATCTCGTCGCGCCCGTCCTCGGCCACCCAGTGATGGACGACGGCGAGCGCCGCCAGCACGATCCACGGCAGCGTCTCCATGCCGACCGCCATCATCACCGCCGAGGTCGCCGCCAGCGCGACGCCGCGCCGCCGCGACGGCTCGTCGAAGAGGAAGGCGAGAAGCCACAGGGTGAGGGTGATCTGGACGTTGTGATGGTCGATGCGGCCGGGCACGAACTGGCCGATCACCGGCGGGCAGGTGGCGGTGAGATAGACCGCCGGCAGCGCCGCCCAGTCGCCGCCGATCCGGCAGGCGATGCGTCGCACCGCGAACAGCGCCGGGATCAGCTCCAGCGTCGGCCACAGATAGAGCGCCACCTTCTCCGCCGTGGCGGTCGAGACGAAGACCTCGGCGAGGCGGATCAGGAGGGCGATCGGCAGATCGACGAAGCGCGACCAGTGCATCGGCTGATCGACCGGCGGATCGAGCCGATACTGATGCAGATCGAACCACCCCTGACCGGCGAGGAAGTCGCGCACCTCGACGAGGCGCATGGCGTCGTCGGTGTCGCGGAAGACGTCGCCGATGGTGCTCCAGTCGGCGGCGAAATGGGAGGCGACGAAGGCCCAGGCGACCGCGACGACGAGCCAATGCGGTTTCAGGAACCGCACCAGAAGGTCGGCACGAGGCGCTTCGGTCATGGAAGGCCGCTCCAGATGCACGTCGGTCAAGGCTCGCAGTCCCCGGGGTAGAGATCCGTGACCGGGATCTTGACCGGATCGCCTGAATTTTCTGTTTCCCCGAAGCCGATCGTCGCGCGACCTCCCGACGAAGGCCCGCACCGGCGCCACCGCGGTCCTGCGATTTCACCCTCCCCCCGATCGCCGCGACGCGCTATGGATCGTCGCCCTGAACCGCCGAGGATGCCGATGACCGACCGTTCCCGCCTCTTCATCTCCACCGAGGACCTCGCCGCCCGGATCGACGATCCGAAGCTGGTGATCCTCGACGCCTCCTGGTACTTGCCGACGATGGGGCGCGACGGCACGGCGGAATACGCGACCGGCCGCATCCCCGGCGCACTGCGCTTCGACATCGACACCATCGCCGACACCTCGACCGGCCTGCCGCACATGCTGGCCTCGGCCGAGGCCTTCGCGAAGGCGGTCGGCGCACTCGGGATCGGCGACGACTCCTCGATCGTCGTCTACGACGGACTGGGCCTCTTCGCCGCGCCGCGGGTGTGGTGGAACCTCGTCGTCTACGGGGCACGCGACGTCCGCGTGCTCGACGGCGGCCTGCCGAAGTGGAAGACAGAGGGCCGGCCGATCGAGACCGGCGCCCCGCGCACGCCGACGCCCGCCACCTTCACGCCGATGATCGACGCCGGCCGCATCGCCGATCTCGACGCGGTGGTGAGCGTGCTCGCCTCCGGCGCCGCGACCGTGGTCGACGCCCGCCCGGCCGAGCGCTTCCGCGGCGAAGCGCCGGAACCGCGTCCGGGCCTGCGCGGCGGCCACATGCCGGGCGCCAAGAGCGTGCCGTGGATGACGGTGGCGACCGCCGACGGCCGTCTCGCCGACGACGCGACCATCCGCGCCGCCTTCGCCGGCGTCGATCTCGATCGGCCGATCGTCACCAGCTGCGGCTCCGGCACCTCCGCTGCGGTGCTGTGGATCGCGCTCGAGGCGCTCGGCGTGCCGCGGGCGAAGCTCGCGCTCTACGACGGAGCGTGGAGCGAATGGGGCGGCCTCGACACGACGGCGGTGGCGACCGGCCCGTGAGGCCTGATCCGGATCGCCGGCTCCGCCTGCGACGCCGCGTCACCCTCCGGGGGCGGCATCGCACGGCATTTTGAACGGCCGCGATCGGTCGACTTCGGTTAGATGCGGCGAACCCCGTTTCGCCGACATGACCGCGCCGCGCGCGCCCCGACCGAGGACCGCATGACCGATCGATCGCAGCTCTTCATCACCACCGAGGACCTCGCCGCCAAGCTCGACGACCCGAACCTGCGGGTCGTCGACGGCTCCTGGTACCAGCCGACGGTGCCGCGCGACGCGATCGTCGAATACGAGATCCGGCGCATTCCGGGCGCGGTCTATTTCGACATCGACGTCATCGCCGACACCTCGACCAGCCTGCCGCACATGCTGCCGGCCGCCGAAAGCTTCGAGCGGATGGCGGGCGAACTCGGGCTTTCCGAGACCAACGAGATCGTCGTCTACGACGGCGCCGGCATCGCCTCCGCGCCGCGGGTGTGGTGGATGTTGCGCCACTACGGCGCCAAGAACGTGCGCATTCTCGAAGGCGGCTTCGAACGCTGGATGCGCGAACGCCGGCCGATGGACCGCGACGACCCGCTGCCGCCGAAGCCGAGCGTGTTCCACGCCACGATCGACCCCACCATGCTCACCGACATGGCGACCGTCGCCCGCCACCTCGCCGAGAAGACGGCGACGGTGATCGACACGCGGCCGACCGACCGCTTCACCGGCGAGGCGCCGGAGCCGCGCGAGGGCATCCCCTCCGGCCACATGCCGGGGGCGCTGGGCATCGCCGCCGGCGGTTTCGTCAAGGGCCTCGACCTCGTCGACGAGGCGACCGTCCGCTCGGTACTCGCCGGCGTCGACCTCGAAAAGCCGATCGTCTGCACCTGCGGCTCGGGCGTCACCGCCTCGATCCTGTGGCTGGCGCTCGTCGCCATCGGCGTGCCGGAGGAGCGGCTGACGCTCTACGACGGCTCGTGGAGCGAATGGGCGACCAGGGGCGGGGCGATCGTCACCGGTCCGTGACGCCGGACGCGCCGGGCCGCGCCGCGATCCCGCCGAGGATCATGTCGAGGAGCAGCCGCCGATCGGCCGGCGGGGCCTCACCGGGCGTCGCCACCTCGCGGATCTGACCGTCGAGGGTCAGCACGGCGTGGCCGTGCACCGTCGCCCACACCGCCGCGGCGAGCGTCGCGGCCGGGCGATCGGCGCGCAACGTGCCGTCCTCCTGTCCGGCGGCGACGAGGACGACGAGGCTCGCCAGCGCGCGGTTCGCGGCTTCCGCGAGCCCCGGATGGCGGGTCGCGTCGCAGAGTTCGGCGAGGAACATCACCCGATAGGCGCCGGGATGGCGCTCGGCGAAGTCGAGATAGGCGAGGCCGGTCTTGTCCAGCGATGCGACCACGTCGACCGCCCCGTCGCGACGGACGATCGCCGCCTCGATCGCCTTGGTCAGGCGAGTGAAACCGCGCGCGGCGATCTCGGCGAGGAGATCGGCCTTGGCGGCGAAGTGGCGATAGGCGGCGGTGTGGCTGACGCCGACGCTCTCGGCGACCTCGCGTAGCGAGAAATCCGGCCCCTTGCGTGCGACGATCAGCGCCGTCGCCGCGGCGACCAGCGCCGTCGGCAGATCGCCATGGTGGAAGCCGCGCGCCCCCTCGCCCTTCGCCTTCGCACCCGTGGGCATTCCCACCTCCTTCGTCCGGTCTCCCGAACCGCGACCGTCGCGGCGTGGCCGGACCGTCACCGCCGATGCTCCCCGGAGCATCCCCCTCACCCGGGTCGACGGCCGACCGTCGCGCCGGAACCACGGCACTCATCGTCGGCGGCGACGCGCCGGACCGCCAACACCCCGGGCGCGCCCGCCGAAATCCGACGACCGACCGCCACCGCCGTCGGGCGAAGGCATCCCGCCGTGCGCGGCCCGCTCCGCTTTCCCCGCCGCGAACCGGTGACCCGCTTCCGCGGTTCGAGATCCGGTGGCCCGTCTCCGCCGCTCGCGATTCCCTTGCGGTCACGCTGCCGTCGTGGGCATTCGATACCATGTTGCCATTGGTCACAAGATCGATCATGATGTGACCAATGGCAACATGGAGTGAATCGATGGCCAGAATCCTCGTTCTCACCGGCCATCCCCGCGCCGAGAGTTTCTGCGGCGCCCTCGCCGAGCGTTACGCCGCCGGCGCCCGTGCCGCCGGCCACGAGGTGCGCATGAGAGCCCTCGCCGAGATCCCGGTCGATCTGGTGCCGCCCGACTATCACCGCGACCAGGATCCGCCGACCGAGTGGGTGGCCGGGCTCCAGACCGATCTCGCCTGGTGCGAGCACTGGGTGATCGTCGCGCCGATGTGGTGGGGCGGCCTGCCGGCGGCGCTCGAAGCGGTGTTCGACCGGGTGCTGCTGCCCGGTTTCGCCTTCCGCTATCACCGCGAGGGCATGGGCTGGGACAAACTGATGAAGGGCCGCTCGGCGCGGGTGATCCTGACCATGGACACCCCGCCCTGGGTGCTGCGCTGGTTCTGGGGGCGGCCGATCCTTCGTCGCCTGAAGACCCAGGTCCTCGGCTTCTGCGGCTTCTCGCCGGCGCGCTTCACCACCCTCGGCGTGGTGCGCAAATCGACGCCGGAAAAACGCGCCGCATGGCTCGACGAGGCGGAAGCGTTGGGCCGCGCCGGGGCGTGAAGCGGTATTTCGGGGGAGCCGAACCGAGGCCTTTCGCCCACAACATGGTTACGGCGGGAAGAGACGCCATTCGCCCCGCCTGCGGTGTCCTCGCCCGAAACGAACATCGCACGGCCTCGTCACAACCTCGGAATTCGACCGAACCATTCCCCGTCCTCCCCGGCCGGAGCGAAGCGGAGGGGAAGGGGATCCATCGACCTTTCGACGAGTTGCGACGCCGTTGGGTCCCCTTCCCTCGCTTCGCTCGCCGGGGACGACGGCGGAATTCGCGTTCCCCGTCTTTCGGAGTTCGCGCACCCGCCGAAACCGGCGCCCCCCCCCGAAACGGCGACGGCCGCGCCCGTTTCAGGGGCGCGGCCGTCTTCGAACGGTGAACCGACCCCGCTCAGTGCAGGATCTGGCTGAGGAACAGCTTGGTGCGCTCGTGCTTCGGATCGGCGAAGAAGGCGTTCGGCTCGTTCATCTCGATGATCTGCCCGGCGTCCATGAAGATCACCCGGTCTGCGACCTGACGGGCGAAGCCCATCTCGTGGGTGACGCAGAGCATGGTCATGCCCTCGTTGGCGAGGGAGACCATGGTGTCGAGCACCTCTTTCACCATCTCCGGGTCGAGCGCCGAGGTCGGCTCGTCGAACAGCATGATCTTCGGGCTCATGCACAGCGAGCGGGCGATGGCGACGCGCTGCTGCTGGCCGCCGGACAGCTGGCCGGGATATTTCAGCGCCTGCTCGGGGATGCGCACCCGCTTGAGGTAGTGCATCGCCACCTCTTCGGCGTCCTTCTTCGCCATCTTCTTCACCCAGATCGGCGCGAGCGTGCAGTTCTCGAGGATCGTCAGGTGGGGGAAGAGGTTGAAGTGCTGGAACACCATGCCGACGTCGCGGCGGATCTCGTCGATGCGCTTCAGATCGTCGGTGAGCTCGGTGCCGTCGACGACGATGCGGCCGGCCTGATGCTCCTCGAGCCGGTTGATGCAGCGGATCATCGTCGATTTGCCCGACCCGGACGGGCCGCAGATGACGATCTTCTCGCCCTTCTTCACGGTGAGATCGATGTCCTTGAGGACGTGGAAATCGCCGTACCACTTGTTGACGCCGATCATGTGGACGGCGGGGGCATCGGTTGCGGCGCTCGCGGAGACGGTCGCGGCGGTGGCGGTGTCGGACATGTCGATGTTTCCTTCGCTCGTCAGCGCTTGTGACCGGTGGCGAGCCGGCGTTCCATCCATTGAGAATACCGGCTCATGCCGAAGCAGAAGACCCAGAAGGTCACCGCCGCCACCAGATAGCCGGTCTTGCCGGTCACCGGCGAGATCCACACCGGATCGGCGAGCGACGCCTGGATCATGCCGAGCAGGTCGAAGATCGAGACGATCAGCACCAGCGTGGTGTCCTTGAACAGCGAGATGAAGCTGTTGACGATGCCCGGAATCACCAGCTTCAGCGCCTGCGGCATGACGATGAGGCCCATCATCTGCCAATAGCCGAGGCCGAGCGCCATGGCGCCCTCGTACTGGCCCTTGGGGATCGCCTGCAGACCGCCGCGGATCGTCTCGGCGAGATAGGCCGAGGTGAAGATCGCCACGCCGATGAGCGCCCGCAGCAGCTTGTCGACCTCCATGCCCTCCGGCATGAACAGCGGCAGCATGTTGGAGGCCATGAACAGCACGGTGATCAGCGGCACGCCGCGCCAGAACTCGATCGTCACGATGCACAGCATCTTGATGATCGGCAGTTTCGAGCGCCGACCGAGCGCCAACAGGATGCCGAGCGGCAGCGAGCAGACGATGCCGACCACCGAGACGATCAGGGTGACGAGCAGGCCGCCCCACAGGGTCGTCTCCACCGGCTCCAGGCCGAAGACCCCGCCGGTCAGCAGGAAATAGGAGGCGATCGGCATGCCCACCAGGAAGGCGATGACGTTCGCCCGCTTGTAGGGAACCTTCGGCATCGCCAGCGGGATCAGCGTCGCGGCGAAGATGGCGAAGACCAGGGTCGGCCGCCACCGCTCCTCGGCCGGGTATCGACCGTAGACGAACTGCTTCCAGTAGGCCTCGACATAGGGCCAGCAGGCGCCGACACCCTCGGCGCGGCAGGTCTCCCCGTCCTTGGCCGACCAGACGGCGCGGAACAGCGCGAAGTCGAGGACGGTCCAGGCGATCCAGCCGAGAAGGAAGAGCCCGAACGCGGTCAGGAGCGCGTCGAAGATCGAACCGAACAGGTGGGCGCGGGCCCAGGCGAAGGGGCCGACGAAGGACTTCGGCGGATCCCGGGGCTCGGCGAGGGTGGGCCGCACGAAGGCGGCGGAGGCCGTGACGTCGCTCATCGTCTCACCTCTCCACGATCGCCATGCGGCGGTTGTAGACGTTCATGATCATCGCCGTGGTTACCGACGTGCCGAGATAGATCGCCATCCAGATGACGATGACCTCGATCGCCTGGCCCGACTGGTTGAGGACGATGCCGCCCACCGACACGAGATCGGGGTAGGCGATCGCCACCGCGAGCGAGGAGTTCTTGGTCAGGTTGAGATATTGGTTGGTCAGCGGCGGGATGATCACCCGCATCGCCTGCGGGATCACCACCAGGCGCAGGTTCTGGCCGTGGCTGAGGCCGAGCGAACGAGCCGCTTCGGTCTGGCCGTGGCTCACCGCCAGGATGCCGGCGCGCACCACCTCGGCGATGAAGCTCGCCGTGTAGGTCGCCAAGGCCAACACCAGCGCGATCAGCTCGGGGATGATCTGGATGCCGCCGCTGAGGTTGAAGGTCGACTTCTTCGGCGCCACCAGCGACAGGTCGAATCCGGAGATGGCGAAGAGCGCCAGCGGTAGGCCGACGACGAGCCCGAGGGTCACCCAACCCGCCGGGAACTGCTGGCCGGTCGCCATCTGGCGCGCCCGCGCCCAGCGCCGGATCGCCCAGGAGACCACCAGCGCGACGATCAGGCCGCCGACGACGCCCCAGCCGGCGAAGCTGCCGAAGTGGAATTCGGGCAGATAGAGGCCGCGATTGTTGACGAAGACCCAGCCCGGGATCGGCTGCAGCGACTGCCGCGGGCTCGGCAGAACGCCGAGCACGGCGAAGTACCAGAAGAAGATCTGCAGGAGCAGCGGGATGTTGCGCAGGAGCTCGACGTAGCCGGTGCACAACCGCGAGATGACGAAATTGTGCGACAGACGGCCGACGCCGACGAGGAAGCCGAAGACCGTCGCGAAGAAGATGCCGGCGACGGCGACGATGACGGTGTTGACCAGTCCGACGACGAGAGCGCGGCCGTAGCTCGCATCCTTGGGGAAGGAGATCGATTCCTGCGCGAGGTCGAAGCCCGCGGTGGTGGAGAGGAAGCCGAAGCCCTGCGCGATGTGGCGCCGCTCGAGGTTGACCGCGGTGTTGTGGACGATGGTCCAGGCCACCACGATCACGGCCGCCAGGGTCAACGCCTGGAACAGATAGCCTCGCTTCGTCGGATCGTTGTACCAGGCCACGCTCGGAGCCACGTCCGCCCCGAGGCCGTCGGGTCGCTTCGTCATACTCGTTCCCCCCACCGGCGTCGCGGACACCGGCCCTCACGCTCTTCCGGCTGCGTGTCGCCGACCGGAACGTCGATGCGGACGCGACGACGCCACCCTGGTCGTCCGCCCGCCTACGATCCGGCCTCCCGGGAGGTCGGATCGTGATCGCACCTGCGCCCCTCCCGAAGGGGCGCGAAACACTCCGGCCGGGGCGAGCCCGGCCGGAGGTCGACGATCGATCAGCGGACCGGCGGGGCGTACTGCAGACCGCCCTTGGTCCACAGCGCGTTGATGCCGCGGGAGATCTTGAGCGGGCTGGTCTCGCCGACGTTCTTCTCGAACAGCTCGCCGTAGTTGCCCATGTTCTTGACGATCTGGAACGCCCAGGCGTTGGTCAGACCGATGTCGGCGCCGAAGGAGCCGTCCTTGCCGAGGAACCGCTTGACGTCCGGATTCTCGGTCTTGGCGAGCGTGTCGTCGGCGTTGGCCTTGGTGATGCCGAGCTCTTCGGCGGTCAGCAGCGCGTAGTAGGTCCACTTGACGACATTGAACCACGCGTCGTCGCCCTGGCGGACCATCGGGCCGAGCGGCTCCTTGGAGATGATCTCGGGCAGAACGATGTGCTCGTCCGGCTTGGTGAGCTTGAGGCGCTCGGCGTAGAGGCCGGACGCGTCGGTGGTCAGCACGTCGCAGCGGCCGGCGTCGTAGGCCTTGACCACTTCTTCCGACTTCTCGAAGGACACGACCTTGTAGTCGAGCTTCTGGGTGCGGAACCAGTCGGCGAGGTTGAGTTCGGTGGTGGTGCCGGTGTTGGTGCACACCGAAGCGCCGCCGAGCTGCTTGGCCGAGGTGATGCCGAGCGACTTGCGGATCATGAAGCCCTGGCCGTCGTAGTACATCACGCCGGCGAACTTGCCCTGCTTGGTGTCGCGCGACATCGTCCAGGTGGTGTTGCGCGACAGCACGTCGATCTCGCCCGACTGCAGCGCGGTGAAGCGCTCCTTGGCGGAGAGCGGCGTGAACTTGACCTTGGTCGGGTCGTTGAAGATCGCCGAGGCGAGCGAACGGCAGAAATCGACGTCGAGACCGGTCCAGTTACCGGCGCTGTCGGGCTGCGAGAACCCGGCGAGGCCCTGGCTGACGCCGCACTGGACGAAGCCCTTGTTCTTGACGTCGTCGAGCGTACCGGCGAGAGCGACGGTCGCCGTGGTGCCCATGAGGACGCCGAAGGTCGCCGCGAGGATCCTGGTTTTCATGTTCGCGCCTTTTCTTGGAAGCTCTGAGCCGAGACGCTCGCGAGCCGTTGTCCGGATGATCCGACGGGGATCGCACCGCATTCGAATTCGCTCCGGCAGCATCACGCGCGGTCCATCCTGGACGGACCCACACGACGACGCCGCCCGGAGCGCCTCCCTCGAGCGCGACCGATCGATCGGAAGTCCATCTCAGGACAAAGAATCTGACCGGTCAAGGGGGAAAAGTCTTTCTCATATGATGAAGAATCGGAACTGCCGTTCTCCTTTGCACCGAAATGGAGGAACGATGATCATTCCCTGGGCGGGCGCTTCATTTCGCATTGGCGAAGTGCCCATTCATTGAGCAAATGCTCGGAAGGTCTTCGGAGAGGCCGAGTGACGGAATGCCGTGTGTCGAAAGCCGGCCGCCGATCTGATAGGAAGCGGGGAAACGAAGAGGATCGGACCACCGGATGACCGACGACGCGCGCCACCACCACCATGCCCCGAATACTCGCCTCGCCCATGCCGGGCGCGATCCCGCCGGCAGCCCCTTCGTCAACCCGCCGGTGATCCATGCCTCGACGGTGCTGTTCGACACTGTCGCGCAGATGAAGGGCAAGTCCGAGACGCCGGCGCGCTGGACCTACGGTCGGCGCGGCACGCCGACCTCCGATGCGCTGGAGCGAGCGATCGCCGACATCGAGGGCGCCGAGGGCACGGTGCTGACCCCGTCGGGGGCCGCGGCCTGCGACGTGGCGCTCCTGTCGGTGTTGGCCTCGGGCGACCACCTCTTGATGATCGACAGCGTCTACGGCCCCACCCGCACGTTCTGCGATGGCGTGCTGAAGCGCTTCGGCGTCGAGACCACCTATTACGATCCGCTGATCGGCGCCGACATCGTCTCGCTGATCCGGCCGAACACCAGGGCGATCTTCCTCGAGGCGCCGGGCTCGCTCACCTTCGAGATGCCCGACGTGCCGGCGATCGTGAAGGTGGCGCGCGAGCGCGACATCACCACCCTCATCGACAACACCTGGGCGACGCCGCTGTTCTTCCGGCCGCTCGACCACGGCGTCGACATCTCGATCATGGCGGCGACCAAATACGTCGTCGGCCATTCCGACGTGCTGATCGGCACCATCGCCTGCGGGCCGCGGGCCTGGAAGCGGGTCAAGACCACCCACGGCGATCTCGGCATGTTCACCGGTCCGGACGACATGTATCTGGCGCTGCGCGGGCTCCGGACCATGGGCGTGCGTCTCGCCCACCAGCAGAAGAGCGCCCTCACCGTCGCCGCGTGGTTCGCGGCCCGCCCCGAGGTGGCGCGGGTGCTCCATCCCGCGCTGCCCACCGATCCGGGCCACGCGATCTGGAAGCGCGACTTCACCGGCGCCTCGGGTCTCTTCGGCGTGGTGATGAAGGGCGGGTCGGACGCGGCTGTTTCCGCCTTCCTCGATCACCTCGAACTCTTCGGCCTCGGCTATTCCTGGGGCGGTTACGAGAGCCTCGCCATTCCCGCCGAACCGCGCGCCGTGCGCACCGCCGTGCCGTGGCGCGAAGAAGGTGCCCTCATCCGTCTGCAGATCGGCCTCGAGGACACCGCCGACCTCATCGCCGATCTCGAAGCCGGCCTCGCCCGCTGGAACGCCGCGCTCGGCGCCTGATCCCGGGCTCAGCTCGCGCTCTTCCGCGCCCGCGCGATCAACGCGGCGAGGACGTGCGGCCAGTTGCCGGGCCGGTCGGCCGCCTTTGGTTCGAGGCGGCCGATCGAATTCTGGCGGAAGACCAGATTGCGGCGGGCGAGCGCCAGCGCCGCGGTCAGGGTGAAGGCGCCGCCGAAACCGAAACCGGCGATCACGTCGGCGGGGAAATGCGCGTCGAGCAGGATGCGCGAGACGGCGACCAGGGCCCCGGCGGCGAGGATCGGCCGGCGCAGGGCGGGAAAGAGCAGCGCCAGCACCATCGCCGTCGCCCCCGCCGTGGTCGAATGGCCGGACGGGAACGACGCGAATTTCGCCGAGAAGGCGAAGGGGTGGAGCTCGAAGACGGCGCCCGGCGAGAGGTGTTCGGGCCGCGCCCGGCCGAAGGCGTTCTTGACCAGCGACGCGACGAGACCGCTGCCGGCGACGGATGCGAAGGCGAAGGCGGCGGCGAAGCCGATCTCGACGAGGCCGGCGCGCACCCGCCGGGCGAGGCCGATCGGCGAGACCGACAGGCAGAAGACCAGGATGGCGCCCGAGACGACGAGGATCTCGATCCCCTCGCCATACGATGTGAGCGTCTTCAGGAATCGGCGCCACGCGCCGGTCGCCCCACCCGGCGCCGCACCGACATGGGGATCGAGAAGCGCGATCGCGGCGAACGCCGCCGTCAACGTCACCGCCATGACGAAAGCGGGGTTCTCGTCGCGCGGCGCGACCCGGGCGACCCGACGGGCGCGGCGATGGGAGAGAATGCGCAGGCCCCGGCGTGCGCCCTCGGCGAGGCGCGCCCGGAAGACCCCCGGCAGCCGCAGCAGCACGCGGCTCAGGCCCGCCTCGAGATCACTCGCCACCTCGCCTTCCCTCTCCTGCCGTCCGCCCACGAACGAAGGGCCGCCGTCCGATCGGAGGCGACCCGGAAATGGCGTTCACGGTGTCGATCGATGCGTCGTCCCTCGGCCTTCCGCTCTACCACGGCGACGCGCGGTCCTCAAAGCCGCGAGCGGCTCGATGGACGACAAAGCCGCGAGCGGCTCAATGGACCACGGGCGGCGGCAGCAACTGGGCGACGGTGACCGGCGGCAGACCCGACTGCTCCTCGGGAACCGGCGGCAGCAACGGCAGACGATTCGAGCGCATCGGCGCGGCACCGGGCGCGGCGACCGGAACCACCGGGGCGGGCGGCGGTGCCGCGGTGACGGCGATGGGAGGCGTGTATTCGGCCCGATCGATTCCCCCCGAACAGGCGCCGAGACCGGCGGCGGAGGAGACGACCAGCGCGGCGAGCACGAGGCGGCGAAGAGCTGTGCGGCTCATCAAAACGGGAACTCCTTGCTGTCGCGAAAGAAAACCCGGCGATTTTGCGCCGATCCGTTCAAGAAGTCGTTAAACACCCGGCTCTACTCTCTGTTTTGGTTCACGAGAGGTTGACGGGGCCCCGTCCGGTCGGGTGAATCGGCGAACTTCGCCGTCGAGACCAAAAATGTGCGGGTGACCCTCTACAAAAGTTCGACGAGACATCCAACATTTTGTCGGGTCATTTGTCACAAGTCAAAGAGACGCCGACCGAGATCGTGGCAATGAACGCCCGCGCCGCGCGGAGACCGCCGGCGGCGCGAGTGGGAATCGGTCGGTTCACACGGGATCCCGCCGGCGCCCGCGCGCGACGGTAGACGAGGAAGACGAGATGTCCGAAGCACGCAAGTCCGTCGCGATCGTCATCGCCGGCAGCGGCGGCACCGGCGCCATCACCGCCGGTAGCGCCCTGCTCGCGGCCGCCGCCCGCGACGGCCACTACGGTCTGATGACCAAGCTCTCCGGCGCGCAGGTGCGCGGTGGCGAAGCGGCGGCGCTGATCGAACTCGGGGTCGACCCGATCGAAGCGCAACCCGACCGGTTCGACTGCCTGATCGCCCTCGACTGGCAGGACGTCCATCGCTTCGCCCCCGAGATCCCGCTCGACGGCGACAGCATCATCGTCTGCGATCCCAAGAACGGCGCCGTCCCCGAAGCGATCGCCCGCTCCGGCGCCCGCGTCGTCGAGCTGCCGATCGCCCAGATCGCCGCCTCTGTCGAAGGCGGCCGCCTCAACATGGTCGGCTTCGGCATCGCCGCCGAACTCGCCGGGCTCGAGCCGGAGGCCGTCGACGATGCGATCCGCGCCATGATCGGGTCCAAGGGCGAGAAGGCGGTCACCGCCTCGCTCGGCGCCGACGCCGCCGGCCGCGCCGCCTTCGCCGCGACCGGCGTCTCCATGGCGCTGGCGCCGGGCCGCAAGGCCGAACGCTGGATGCTCTCCGGCAACGAAGCGGTCGGCCTCGGCGCGCTGCGCGGCGGCATCACCTTCGTCGCCGCCTATCCGATCACCCCGGCGACCGAGATCACCGAGTGGCTCGCCGTCCAGATGCAGGAGCACGGCGGCCGCGTGGTGCTGGCCGAGGACGAGATCGCCGCCATCAACATGTGCTGCGGCTCGGCCTACGCCGGCGCACCGACGATGACCATCACCTCCGGCCCCGGCCTGGCGCTGAAGGTCGAGACCATCGGCTTGGCGATCGCCGCCGAGATCCCGATGGTGATCGTCGACGTCATGCGCGTCGGCCCGTCGACCGGCATCCCGACCAAGTCGGACCAGGGCGACCTCGACATCGCGCTGCGCGGCACCCCGGGCGACGCCCCGCGCGTCGTCATCGCGCCGATCTCGATCGCCGACTGCCCGGCGACCACCGAGCGCGCCGTCCACATCGCCGAAGCGTTGCAGACCCCGGTGATGCTGCTCTCCGATCAGTCGATCGGCCAGACCCAGACGATCATCGACGTGCCGACCGAACGCCCGACGCCGCTGAAGCGGCTCACCGTGCCCTTCGCCACCGGCCCCGACTTCCGCCGTTACCAGCTGACCGACAGCGGCGTCTCGCCGATGCCGGCGCCGGGCACGCCGGATTGCCAGTGGGTGGCCGACGGCCTTTCGCATGCCGAGAGCGGACACCCCTCGAACTCCGCCGCCATCCACGTCGCCCAGCTCGAGAAGCGCAAGCGCAAGCTCGAGACATTCGACTTCGGCGACGGCTGGGGCGATGTCTTCGGCCCCGCCGACGCCCCCCTCGCCCTCCTCGCCTTCGGCTCCTCGGTCGGTCCGGCCAAGGTCGCCGCGGCGCGCCTCACCGAAGCCGGAACGCCGACCAGGGTGGTGGCGCTGCGCGTCCTCTCGCCGATTCCGAAGGCGAAGCTCTCCGCCGCCCTCGCCGGGGCGAAACGGATCGTCGTCGTCGAACAGAATCACTCGGCCCAGCTCTACCGCCACCTGCGCGGTGAGAAGGCGCTGCCGCACGGGTCGGAGAGCTTCGCTCGTCCCGGCCCCACTCCCTTCCGCGCCGCCGAGATCGTCGCTCATCTTTCGCAAGAGGTCGCCGCATGACCATCCACGAACAGCCCCACGCGTGTCCCCAGCAGCTGACGCTGAAGGACTTCAAGTCGTCGGTCGAACCGATCTGGTGCTCGGGTTGCGGTGACTTCGGCGTGCTGCAGTCGCTGCAGCGGGCGCTCGCCGAACTCGGCCGGCCGCCGCACGAGGTGGTGGTGGTCTCCGGCATCGGCTGCTCGTCGCGCCTGCCCGCCTACACGACCGCCTACGGCTTCCACGGCGTCCACGGCCGCGCCCTGCCGGTGGCCACCGGCATCAAGCTCGCCCGGCCCGACCTCGAGGTCATCACCGTCGGCGGCGACGGCGACGGCTACTCGATCGGCGGCAACCACTTCCTCCATGCCGCGCGGCGCAACGTCGATCTGACCTACATCGTCATGGACAACCGGGTCTACGGCATGACCAAGGGCCAGCCGTCGCCGACCACCGAAGCCGATTGGGACAGCGACGCCGCCCCCGGCGGCACCGGCGTCAAGCCGTTCTCGCCGCTCGCCATCGCGCTCGCCGCCGGCGCCAACTTCGTCGCCCGCGGCTTCGCCCTCGACGTCAAGCCGTTGGCGGCGATGATCGTCGAGGCGGTGCGCCATCCCGGCTTCTCGTTCATCGAGGTGCTGTCGCCCTGCATCACCTTCCGCCCCGAAGAGATGGAGTGGAAGAAGAGCGTCGAGCGCGGCGCCATCCAGCCGACCTCGGATCGCGCCATGGCGACCGCCGCGGTGCTCTCCGACACCGAGATGTCGACCGGCATCTTCTTCAAGGGCGATCGTGGCGTCTATCGCGAAGCGCCGAAGGGCCACGGCGACGCCGAGAAGATCGCGGCGCAGTTCCGCGTCGGCGGCAATGCTCATCTCGCCCCCGTCGACAGCGGCTGCTGTGGCGGTGGCAGGACGCTGTGAGCCTAGGCAACCGTGGGATCATGGAAAAGGGCCCGGCGACGGGCCCTTCTTCGTTACACGCTCGGACCGTCGAGGTCGCGCGTCACGCGGCGTCGCGCACGAAGACGACACCCATGTCGTTGCCGTTCGTCCACACGCGCCGGGCGCGGATGCGCTCGCCCCTCTCGACGAGCAACAGTTCGAACCAGGTCGGCACCAACGGCGGGCCGCCGAAGCGCAACCGCGCCCCGTTCGCCGAGATGTCGCGAACCCGGCAATCCATGGTCGAGAAGCGCTCGTTGAAGACGGCGCGGGCGCCGAGAATGGTCCTCGACCTCGGTTCCTGCCGACGCTCGAACCTCACGATGGTCATCGCCCCAACTCCCTCATGGGTATGCCGTGGACGAATTTCTACCATGAAAAGTTGCGTCGATCAGCCGTAAGGTTGATGAATGGTTAACTCCACAACCGTGGTATGTCGCGTTCGAGACGTCCCTCCGCCGTCCCCTCGTTCCCCCGGCCGTGTCTCGGTGTAGGATCCGTCGAAACGACCGATCTGTGTTCGGCGGGAGGATCGGAGAATGATCGAACTGCATCAGTTCGCGTCGCTCGACGGCGTCAACATGAGTCCGTTCTGCTCCAAGGTGGAGACCTATCTGCGGCTGCGCCGCGTCCCCTACCGGGTGGTCGTCGATCCGCCGTTCCGCGGGCCGAAGGGCAAGCTGCCGTTCATCGTCGACGGCGACCGGCGGATCGCCGACAGCAGCGACATCGTCGCCCATCTCGAGGCGACGCGCCCCGATCCGCTCGACGCCGGCCTCGATCCGGCGCAACGTGCGGCGGCGCATCTGGTGAAACGGACGCTGGAGGAGAGCCTCTACTTCGCCATGCTCTTCGACCGTTGGGCGATCGAGGCGAACTGGCCGCGGACCCGCGACGGGCTCTTCGCCGCCATCCCGGGCGCCATCCGGCCGTTGGTCACGGCGCTCATCCGGCGCAAGATCCTGCGGGACGTGAAGGGCCAGGGGACGGGACGCCACACGGAGGCGGACGTCCATCGCCGCGGTGTCGCCGACATCGACGCGGTGGCGGAATTCCTCGGCGGCCGCGATTTCCTCGTCGCCGACCGGCCGACGGTGATCGACGTCACCCTCTTCGCCTTCGTCGACAATCTGCTGAGGGGCGGCTATCCGGGGCCGTTACGGGAGGCGGCTCGGTCGCACGCCGGTCTGGTCGGCCACCACGGCCGCATGACCGCGCTGATCGCCGACGGCTGAGGCCGCGCCGGTCCCGGTGGTCGACGGTCGCGACCCGGGAGGAGAGGCCTCAGTCGAACTCGACACCCATTTCGCCGTCGCGCGACCAGATCTTGCGCACCCTGCGCTTGTCGTTGCGACCATCGATGCGCAGTTCGAACTCCTGCGGCAGGTAGGGCGTATCGCCGAAGTGCAGGCGCGCGCCGCGATCGGTGATGTTGCGCACCAGACAGTCGACGGTCGAGTACTTGTTGTTCATCACCACATGGCCGCCGAGCAGCGAACGCATGCGCTTCTCGCGGCGACGTTCGGTCCGGGCTTCGCTCATCTTCGTTCCTCTCCGAAGACACCAATGTCGAGCGTCAGCTTAAGCCAATTTCTTCGCATCACGAAGCAGAAGCCGGAAACGCGATGAACGACCGGTCACCGAGATCACTGCAATTCGAACGATGCCGGCCGCCCCGAGCCGGCTCGGGCGCGTTATGAGACCTGTGCGCGGTTGGACCATCATGTTGATTTGATGCGTTTAATGTGC
>NZ_DAIPZB010000053.1:0-26500 GCF_036782435.1 Pinisolibacter sp.
ATTAAACGCATCAAATCAACATGATGGTCCAACCGCGCACAGGTCTCGTGATACCGAGCCCATGAAGTTCTGACCTGTTCAGAACTTCATGGGCGATGGCAAGCCCGAACGGGCGTCGGCCGGTCAGGCCGTAACGCTGATGAATTTCGGACGAGTCCGAAATTCATCAGCCCGGTATGAGTGGGAGTAGGCATGTATCTCCAGGGTGGAGCGGCCGACGACGACCGGCGACGATCGTCTCCGACGAGGTCGTACCGCGGGTCGCTCGCCCCGACCGACCGGGTCCCGACCGCTCGGCACACACCGGCTGCGGAAAGATCGTCGCATCTCACGCGTCCACCGGCGCCTCACCCGGCGGACGCGGCCCGCCATCCCGCTCCCGCCGATCCGCCATCCACCGACGAGGCTGCACCGTGGCGTCGCTTGGCCTCGCGCCTCGGCGTCGCGTTCCTCGATCGCATCGAGACGACGGTGGAGCCCGACCACCTCGCCCCGCCCGCCGGCGAGGTCTTCCGCCGCGCCGACGCTCTGCTCCTCGGCGAAGGGGACGGCTCGATCCTCGTCACCGCGCCACGCGAAGCGGTGTGCGGCGAGGTCGCCGCTCTCGTCGCCCGCCATCCCGACCTGTGCCGCCGGGTGGCGATCGCCACGCCGCGCGAGATCCGTCGGGCCCTCGTCGCTCGCCACTCCGCCGCCCTCGTTCGCCGCGCCGTTCGCGCCATCCTCGATCGCGATCCGGCCGGCTCGGCGGCGAACGCCACGCCAGCGGTCGCGATCGCCCTGATCCTCCTCGTCGCCGGGGCCTGGGCGGCGGCGGTGCTCGATCTGTCGCGCAGCCTGCTCGTCGCCTGGACGGCGCTCTTCCTCGGCATCGGCGTGCTGCGCGCCCACCTCGCCGAGGCGATCGTCGATCCGCCGGTCGCGCCGCCTCTCGCCACCGCCGATCTGCCGCGCTTCGCCGTCCTGGTGCCGCTCTTCCGCGAGTCCGACGTGGTCGGCGATCTCGTCGCCGCCCTGTTGCGGCTCGATTATCCCGTCGATCGCCTCGACCTGCGCCTGGTGGTGGAGGCGGACGACGCGGCGACGACGATCGCGGCCGAGCGGGCGGTCGCCGGCACGCCGGTCGAGATCCTGGTGGTGCCGCCGGCCGAACCGCGCACCAAGCCCAAGGCGCTCGACTTCGCCCTCGCCTGTGTCGACGCCCCCTTCGTCACCGTCTTCGATGCCGAGGATCGCCCCGACCCGGACCAGCTGCGCAAGGCCGCCGCCGCCTTCCGGGCCGGCGGCGACGATCTCGCGGTGGTCCAGGCGGCGCTCGAGATCGATCACGCCGACGGCGATCGTCCCTGGCTGGTGCGCCAGTTCGAGATCGAATACGCCATGCTCTTCCACGGCCTCCTGCCGTGGCTGGCGCGCCACCGCTTCTTCCTGCCGCTCGGCGGCACCTCCAACCACTTCCGCCGCTCGGCGCTGGTGGAGATCGGCGGCTGGGATCCGCACAACGTCACCGAGGACGCCGACGTCGCGGTCCGTCTGATGCGGCGCGGCTGGCGCGCCGACGTGATCGCCGCTTCGACCCTCGAGGAGGCGCCGCTCGATCTCGCCCGCTGGCGGGCGCAACGGGTGCGCTGGTTGAAGGGCTGGATGCAGACCTGGCTCGTCCACATGCGCCGGCCGGTGTCGTTCCACCGCGCGGTTCGCCCGCTGGAGGCGCTCTCCTTCCATCTGGTCCTCGCCGGCCAGCTCGCTTCGGTCTTCGTCTTCGCTCCCAGCCTCGCGGTACTGCTCGCCGGGGCCTTCGGTCTGCCGCCGTTGCTCGGCGACCGCGGCTTTCTCGACGACGTGTTGCTGACCGCCGGCCTCCTCGGCTTCACCAGCGGCGTCGCCGGATCGCTGGTGCTCGCCCGCCGCGTCGCCGGTCGCGGCACCGCCGGCCGCCACCGCGACGGCTTCCGCCTCTTCGACGTGGCGACCATGCCGGTCTACTGGTGCCTGATCTCCTTCGCCGCCTATCGGGCGCTCGGCGAACTGATGGTCGCGCCGCACCGCTGGAACAAGACCACCCACGGTCTCGCCGAACGCGGCGGCGCCGTCGAAGCGGCCGAGCCGACGCGCGCGACCCCTTGCGCATCGCCCGTCGGCGAGGCTATGGATGATCACCCTCGAGCGGGCGTAGTTCAGGGGTAGAACGTCAGCTTCCCAAGCTGAATGTCGTGGGTTCGATTCCCATCGCCCGCTCCAATCCATCTCACTGATCTAATTCGGTTTCACCGTTCGATCGTCGATCCGGACGGCCGGCGGATCTCGCCCGGGTCACCGATCGCGGCGAAGTCCGCGCGCGCAACCGACGTCGCGAAGGCGGTGGCGATGGCGTCCGTGACCTCGCCTCCGTCGGGCCCATTCGTCTCATCGGAGGTTTCCCGAACGGTTTCCTCGACGCTGCATCCGTCACGGGTCTGTCCACTGGTCGTTTCATTGCTGGCCCTCCGGGCCGGTGATAGGCTAGCCGGCAAAACAAATGGAGGAAGACATGCGCCTTTCCATCGGAACCCTCCTGGCGGCCACGATGACGTCGGCCCTCGCCATCGGCGCCGCGCAAGCCCTCACCGTCTATTCGAGCGTCGACGAGGAGAATGCCAAACGGCTGCTCGACGCCTTCTCCAAGGACAGCGGCGTCAAAGTTCAGATGGTGTTCCTGTCCTCCGGCCCGGCGCTGTCGCGGATCGAGGCGGAGAAGGCGCGTCCCCAGGCCGACGTCTGGTTCGGCGCCCCGAGCGAGAACCACATCATCGCCAAGGAGCGCGGCCTGACCGAGCCCTTCGTGTCGCCGAACGCCGCCGCCCTGCCCGACGCCTTCAAGGACAAGGAGGGCTACTGGCACGCCATCTACACCAACCCGCTGGCGATCGGCGTGCGCACCGACATCCTCCAGCGCCGCAACGCGCCGGTGCCGACCTCCTGGGAAGACCTGAAGAACCCGGCCTACAAGGGCCTGATCCAGATGCCGTCGCCGCAGTCGTCGGGCACCGCCTATGCGGTCATCCTGACGCTGATCCAGCAGCGCGGCGAAGACGGCGCCTTCGGCTATCTGAAGTCGCTCAATCCCAACATCCAGACCTACACCCAGTCCGGCACCGCGCCCTCCGGCGCCCTCGGCGTCGGCGAGACGCCGATCGCCATCCAGTTCACGCCGGGCTTTCTCAAGCTCGCCGGCGAGGGCTATCCGGTCCAGGTCGTGTTCCCGAGCGAGGGCGTCGGCTACGAAGTGGCGTCGATGTCGATCCTCAAGGGCGCGCAGAACGCCGACGAAGCCAAGAAACTCGTCGACTGGATGACGTCGAAGGCGGGGCAGGGGGCTCTCTCGGCCTCGAAGACCTACTTCCTCCCGGTGCGTCCCGACGTCAGCGGCGGCGCCGGCGTCACCTCGCTCGACAAGATCAAGTTGATCCCGGTCGACGCCGCCTTCGCCGCGCAGAACAAGAAGCGCCTGGTCGAACGCTGGACCAAAGAGGTGCTCGGGCAGTAGGGACCGCGGTCATGGCCCGCGACACACGTGCCGAACTGCGGTTGCTGGCTCGTGACCCGCTGTTGGCGGTGCTTCTGGCGGCGATCGCCATCGCGGTCGCCGTCTTCGTCGTCTATCCGCTGGTCCGAGTTCTCCTCGCCAGCTTCCGGGTCGACGGCGTCTGGACCCTCCAGGGCTACCTCGACATCGCCGATCGCCGGCTCTACCGCAATGCGCTGATCAACAGCCTCGGCGTCGGCGCGCTGGTCGGGGTGGCGAGCGTCGTCGTCGGCTATCTCGCCGCCTTCGTCATGACCCGCCTCGACGTGCCGGGTAAGACGATCCTCCACTACGTCACCATCCTGCCGATCGTTTCGCCGCCCTTCGTCAGCGCCGTGTCGATCCTGTTCCTCTTCGGCTTCAACGGCCTCGTCACCCGGCAACTCTTCGGCATCGAGGACTTCTCGATCTACGGCTTCCACGGCGTCGTGCTGTCGCAGATCTTCACCTTCGCGCCGATCGCCTATCTGTCGCTGCGCGGCGTCCTCGCCTCGATCAGCCCGACACTCGAGGATGCGGCGCTCAACGTCGGGGCGACGCGCTGGCAGACCTTCGTCAAGGTCTCCTTGCCGTTGTCGCTGCCCGGCATCGCCGGTGCCTTCCTCATCGTCTTCATCGAGTCGATGGCCGACTTCGGCAATCCGCTGGTGCTCGCCGGTGCCGCCTTCCCGATGCTGGCGCCGCAGGCCTATCTGGAGATCACCGGCTCCTTCAACCTGTCGCGCGGCGCGACGCTCGCCATCGTGCTGCTGATCCCGTCCCTGACCGCCTTCGCCATCCAGCGCTGGTATCTTTCGAAGCGCCAGTACATCACCGTCACCGGCAAACCGACCGCGTCGTCTTCGAAGATCGTCTCGACGCCGGTCAAATGGCTGCTGTGGGCGCTTCTCGTCGCATTCGCACTCCTCGTCGCCGCCTTCTACGCGGTGATCCTGGTCGGCGCCTTCACCCGGGTCTGGGGCTTCGACTATTCGCCGACACTCGCCCATTTCGCCTATGTCTTCGACGTCGGCCTGCAGTCGGTGAAGGACACGCTGATCGTCGCGATCATCACCACGCCGATCAGCGGCCTGCTCGGCATGTTGATCGCCTTCCTGGTGGTGCGTCGGTCGTTCCCCGGCCGCGCCACCCTCGAGTTCGCCGCCATCCTGCCCTTCGCCGTCCCCGGCACCGTCGTCGGCATCGGCTACATCCTCGCCTTCAACGATCGGCCGCTGCTGCTCACCGGCACGCTCGCCATCATCGTTCTGGCCTTCGTCTTCCGTTACGTGCCGGTCGGCATCCAGTCGGGTATCGCGGTGCTGCGCCAGATCGACCCGTCGATCGAGGAGGCCGCCCACAACCTCGGCGCCGACGGCCTCACCACGTTCCGCAAGGTGACGCTGCCGCTGATCGCGCCGGCCTTCTTCTCGGGTCTCGTCTACGCTTTCGTCCGCGCCATGACGGCGATCAGCGCCGCCATCTTCCTCGTCTCGGCCAACTGGAACCTGATGACGGTGCAGATCCTCAATCAGGTCGGCTCCGGCCGCCTCGGGGTCTCCGCCGCCTTCTCCGTCGTGGTGATCGTCGTCGTCCTGATCGCCATCGCCATCATCGGCGCCTTCGTCGATCGCTGGAGCCGCCACACCACCATGGTGAGACATCCATGACCGACCCCATCACCATCACCGGATTGAACAAGGTCTTCACCTCCCCCGACGGCGGCACCATGGCGGCGGTGAAGGACGTGACGCTGGAGATCGGCGCCGGCAAACTCGTGACCCTGCTCGGGCCCTCGGGCTGCGGCAAGACCACGTTGTTGCGGATGATCGCCGGCTTCGAGGACCCCACATCGGGCGACATCCTGTTCGGCGATCGGCGGATGAACGACGTGCCGCCCAATCGGCGCGACACCGCCATGGTGTTCCAGTCCTACGCCATCTTCCCCCATCTCGACGTCTTCGAGAACGTCGCCTTCGGCCTGCGCCTGCGCAAACTCGCGGCGTCCGAGATCGAGGGGCGGGTCGAGCGGGTCTTGGACCTGACCGGCCTCACCGGCTACGCCCGGCGCTCGCCGAACCAGCTTTCCGGCGGCCAGCAGCAGCGCGTCGCGCTCGCCCGCTCGATCGTCATGGAACCGCGGGTGCTGCTCTTCGACGAGCCGCTCTCCAACCTCGACGCCAAGCTGCGCGAGCAGATGCGCGTCGAGATCCGCGAACTGCAGCAGCGCGTCGGCATCACCGCAATCTACGTCACCCACGACCAGATCGAGGCGATGAGCATCTCCGACGAGATCGTGGTGATGAAGGCCGGCGCCGTCGAACAGCGCGGCACGCCGCACGCGATCTACGCCCGGCCGGTCAACCGCTTCGTCGCCGACTTCATCGGCAAGGCCAATTTCGTCGAGGCGACGGTGCGCGATGCGAGCACGGTCGACATCGCCGGCATCGCCATCGCCGTGGCGGACATGCCGACCCGTCCGGCCGGATCGGCGGTGACGCTCCTCGTCCGGCCCGAGGCGGTACGTCTGTCGTGCGACGCCGGTGTTCTCACCGGGACGGTGCGCCGCGTCATGTTCCTCGGCAATCTCGCCGAATACCTCGTCGCGGTCGACGGTGTCGGCGACTGGTTGGTCGATTGCCCGAACCCGGCCGAGACCGGCCTTCACGCGGTCGGGGAGATCGTCCGTCTCGATCCGTCGCCGTCGTCGCTCCACGTTCTGCCGGCGTGAACCGATCGGCGTCGCGACCCGGGTCCGACGACCGAAGTCGGCGTCGGTATCGGGCGGCCGGATCAGCCGTCGGTGGCGTCCGACATCGGATACCAGTTCGACATCGCGAAGCGCACGCCGCAGGTCTCGCCGGTCTGCGGCCCGCTCTCGTGGCGGGTCTTCTGGACGCGTAGGGTCTGCGAGCCGACGGCGATCTGATAGTCGACGATCTCGCCGAGCGAGGACCGCCGCCGCACGACGCCGCGCAGCCCGCCCTCGTCGACGAAATCGACGTCGGACGGACGCACCGCCAGCACCCCGTCGCCGGCGCCGACCAGTTCGGCCGGCGCTTCTCCGACCGAGTCGAACGGCAACTCCAGATCGTCGACGACCATCCTGCCGCCGGCGAAGCGAACGCGCAGGAAACTCGACAACCCGATGAAGGAGAAGACGAAGCGGTTGGCCGGGCGATAATAGACGTCACGCGGGCTGCCGACCTGTTGGACGACGCCCTTCTTCATCACCAGGATGCGGTCGGAGAGTGCCATGGCTTCCGACTGGTCGTGGGTGACGTAGAGGATCGAGAAGCCGAGGCGGCGCTGGATGTCCTTGATCTCGAAGCGCATCTCCTCGCGGAAATGCGGATCGAGGCTCGACAGCGGCTCGTCGAGCAGCATCACCTTCGGCCGGATCGCCAGGGCGCGAGCCAGCGCGATGCGCTGCTTGCCGCCACCGGAGAGATCGTCGGGGCGGGAGTCGACGACGCCGGTGAGGTTGGTGTGGCGCAGCGCATCCTCGACCCGCTTGCGGATCTCGTCCTGCGGCAGTTTGCGGATGCGCAAGGGGAAGGCGATGTTCTCGAACACCGAGAGATGCGGCCACACCGCGAAGGCCTGGAACACCATGCCGAAGTCGCGCTTCTCCGGCGGCAGATAGTAGTTCTTCGCCTTGGACGACAAGAGCTTGTCGCCGGCGACGATCTCGCCGCCGTCGATGTCCTCGAAGCCGGCGACCATCCTGAGCGTCGTGGTCTTGCCGCAGCCCGAGGGCCCGAGCATCGCCACGCACTCACCGGGTGCCACTTCGAGGTTCAGGCCGGAGACCGCCGCGACGGCGCCGAAGCGCTTGTCGATGCCGGCGAGCTTCAGATACGACATGGCCGCCTCCCTCACTGCTTGATCTTGAAGACGCGCTTCACCACCACCTCGGCGGTGACGATGATGATCAGCGCCACGCCCGCCATGGCGGCGGCATAGACCGTCTCTCCGTCCTCGTTGAGGGTGTAGATGGCGACGCCGATGGTGCGGGTCGTCGGCCCGTAGAGCAGCACCGAGACCGTCAGTTCGCGTAGCGCCGGCAGGAAGATCAGGAAGAATGCCGCCACCATGCCGGGCCGCACCAGCGGGATGACGATGTCGCGCAGCGCCTGCCACATGGTGGCGCCGGAGGCGCGCGCCGCCTCGACGAGGCTGTCGTGCACCTGTTCGAGCGCCGCCGAGTTGGCCTTCAGCGCGAAGGCCATGTAGCGGGCGATGTAGGCCACCAGGATGATCCAGATGGTATTGTAGATGTTGACGCCGTACTTGCCCGACCAGGCGAGGATGACGCCGAGCGCGATCACCGATCCCGGCACCGAGAACGGCAGCATGCCGAGGAACTCGAGGATGCCCTTGCCCGGAACCTTCATCTTGACGATGACGTAGGAGATGACGACGCCGGCGAACATGGTGATCAGCGCCGCGGCGAGGCCGAGGCCGATCGAGTTCCAGATGGCGTCGCGGGTCAGATCCCACTCGAACAGGATGTGGTGGTAGTTGTCGAACGTCATGTTCTCCGGCGTGATCGGCAGCCCGTAGGTGGCGAGCCCGCCGACCAGGAAGATCGTCGCCGTCGGCAGCACGATGGTGAAGCCGATGTAGGCGACGCAGAAGGCGAGGAGCGGCAGGCGCAGCCCGCGCAGGCGGATCTCGGTCGGCCGGAAGCTCTTTCCCGCGATGATCTGGTAGCGCCCGCCGGAAAGCACCTTGTTCTGCAGCCAGATGATCAGCGCCGCCGTCGCCACCAGCACGGTGGAGAGCACGGTGCCGGTGCGGATCGCCCCGAAGGAGCCGGCGCTCTGGTGGATACGCTCGTAGATCAGCGTCGGGATGTTGTAGATACCGGCCTCGATGCCGAGCATCGCCACGGTGCCGAAATGCGCCATCGAATAGAGCATGATCAGCAGCGCGCCCGACAGGATCGAAGGGGCGACCAGCGGGATGGTGATCTTGCGGGTGATGGTGAACAGGTCGGCGCCGGAAATCCGGGCCGATTCCTCCAGCGTCGGATCCATGCGTTCGAGCGCGCCGCACACCTGGATGAAGACGAAGGGGAAGAGGTACATCGTCTCCACCAGGATGATACCGTGGTAGGAGTAGATGTTGAACACCGGCTCCGAGAAGCCCAGCGTCTCCATGAAGAACCGGTTGATGTAGCCGGCGCGCGGCGACAGCAGCATCTTCCAGGCGAGCGCGCCGATGAACGACGGCAGCATGAAGGGCACCAGGAACAGCACCCGCATCGCGCCCTTGTAGGGCAGGTCGGTGCGGGTCACCAACCAGGCGAAGAAGGTGCCGACGATGGTGCCGGTCACGGTGACGCCCGAGGCGAGGATCAGCGAGTTGATCAGGGCCTTGTAGGTGTCCGGCTCGCTCAGCACCTTGACGGTGTCGGTGATGTTGAAACGGCCGTCGACCCACAGCGCGTTGAAGAAGATCAACAGCACCGGCACGGCGACGAAGATCACCAGGATGCCGACCGCCAGGGCGAAGAGGATCTGTGGCGTCCCGAAACGGAATGACCCGGTCATGCCCGACCTCCTTCGCTGGCGCTCGCGTCGAACCACTGGGCGCCGCGGAAGGTCAGCCGGCACGGCTCACCCTCCTCGAAGCGCCGATCGTCGCGCAGCGCGCGCCGGCTGTCGGTGGCGGCGCGGAAGGTCACGCCCCCGGCTTCGATCAGATAGTCCATCTGCGCCCCGAGGAAGCTGGCACGGGTGACGACGCCGGGGAGGCCTGCGCCGTCACGGGCGAGGTCGATGTCGAAGGGCCGACAGCCGAGGGTGAGGCGGTCGCCTTCCATCTCCGGCGGCGCGCCCTCCCACACCCCGACCCCGTCGGGAAAGCACCACGCCTCGCCGGCGCGATGCATCGCAACGAAGTTGGCGACGCCGAGGAAGCGATAGATGAAGGCGTCGGCCGGACGATCGAAGACGTCGTCGGGGGTGCCCACCTGCCGCAGCCGGCCGGTCTCGTCCATCACCCCGATGCGGTCGGCGATCGCCAGGGCGATCTCCTGGTCGTGGGTGACGTAGACGACGGTGATCCCGAGCTTCTGCTGCAACTCGCGGATCTCGAAGCGCATCTCCTCGCGCAGGTTGGCGTCGAGGTTGTTGAGCGGCTCGTCGAGGAGCAGCAGCGACGGCTTGGAGACCAGCGCCCGCGCCAGCGCGACGCGCTGCTGCTGGCCGCCCGACAGCTGCGACGGCATGCGCGTCTCGAGCCCGGCCATGCCGACCTGTCCGATCACCGCCCGCGTCGCCCGGTCGCGTTCGTCGGCGGGGACGCCGCCGATCTTCAGGGGATAGGCGACGTTGTCGCGGACGCTCATGTGCGGCCACACCGCATAGTCCTGGAAGACCATGCCGATGCCGCGCCGGTCCGGCGGGACGTTGGTCCCGCCGTCCGCGACGACCGTGTCGCCGATCCGGATGCTTCCGGCGTTCGGCGCTTCGAACCCGGCGAGAAGACGCATCAACACGGTCTTTCCGCAACCGGAGGGGCCGAGGAGCGTGAAGGACTCTCCTGCTTCGACCGTCAGATCCAACCCGTGAAGTATCGATCGGCCTCCGTAGGACTTGGAGAGGCCGGCTATCTTGACCGAACTCATGGCCCCCTCCGAAGGTTCACTTCTGCATGATGTCGGTGAACTTCTTGATGGTGGCTTCCTTCTCCGCCATCAACTTCTTGTAGTCGATGGGGATGGCGCGCTTCATCGCGTCGGCGACCGGCGGCATCGGATAGCGCGACGGCACTTCGACGTCCGAACGCACCGGCAGCGTGCCTTCCTTGGCGATGATCGCCTGACCCTCCTTGGAGAGGACGAAGTCGACGAACTTCTTGGCGGCTTCGGTGTTCGGCGAGCCCTTGATGATCGCGATCGGGCTCGGGATCACCAGCATCTCGGACGGATAGACGAGAGCCAGGGTGGCGCCCTTGTCGACCTTGTCGAGGGTGATGTAGTCGACCGCGAGGCTGCCCAGGAGGTCACCGGAGGCGGTGTCGTCGACGACCTGACCGGAGCCCTTGCCCATCTTGGCGCCGTTGGCGCGCAGGCTCTCGATGTAGCCCCAGCCGAACTGCTTCACCAGCAGCGAGACGCTCATGTAGGCGGTTCCCGACAGCGCCGGGTTGGCGATGCCGAAGGCGCCCTTGAAGGACGGCCCACCGACGTCGGCCCAGGACTTCGGAGCCTCCTTCACCAGACGCGTGTTGTAGGCGACGCCGAGCGTGCCCAGACGCACCGCGGTGAACGACCCGTCGTATTCGGGCAGCGGGTTGACCAGCGCCGAGATCTCTTTCGGCACGTAGGGTTGGAGAACCCCCTGTTCCTTGAGCTGGTAGAAGTCGGGGACTTCGCTGGTCCACGGGATGTCGGCGAGAACCTTGCCGGACTCGCGCTCGGCGGCGAGCTTGGCCATCAGCTTGCCGGCGCCGGCCGACTGATAGTCCATCTTCACGTCCGGGTGTTTGGCGACGAAGGACTTCTTCAACTCGCCGATCAGCGACTCCTTCATCGACGTGTAGACGTAGAGCTTCTCCTCGGCCCGAGCGGGAAGAGCCTGGAATCCGGCGAGCAGCAGAACCGACAGGAACAGGTGGCGCATCTTCATGGGAGTCCTCCCCTTTTTTCGGTTGCGGACCGAACGGCCCTGCTGCCGATGGAAGGCGCTTTCCCTTTCACGAACCTTTCGATCCCGCCTCGCTCGGGTCGTAGACGACGGGAAGCCGAACCCTGACGACGAAGCCACAGTCGCCGGCGACGTCGTCGAAGGCGATCGAGCCGCGATGCACCAGGGCGATCTGGTGGGCGATGGCCAATCCCAGGCCCGAGCCGCCGCTTCCCTGGCGATCGAGCCGGCGATGGAAGCGCTGGAACACCGTTTCACGGATCTCGGCCGGGATGCCCGGGCCGTCGTCGGCGATCGAAACCTCGGCGACGCCGTCGCCGGGCTTGTCGAGGCTGATGCGGACCCGGCCTTCGCGCGGCGTGTAGCGCAGGGCGTTGTCGATCAGGTTGGAGAACAGCTCGTGCAGCATGATCTCGTGGCCGAGCACGAAGACCACTTCGCCGGCGTCCTCGTAGGCGAGGTCGATGCGCTTATCGATGGCGAGCACGGAGAGGTCGAGGGCGGTCTCGCGCAGCAGCGCGCCGAGGTCGATGCGAACCCCCTCGGCCATGGCGCCGCGCACCGCCTCGATGCGCGACAGCGTCAGCATCTGGTTGCACAGGCGCTGGGCGCCGCGCGACGCCGTGGTGATGCCCTCGATCGCCTCGCGCAGTTTCGCCGGATCGCCTCCCGCAGGGCGTATTGCGCCTGGGCGCCGAGGAGCGTGAGCGGCGTACGCAGTTGGTGGGCGACGTCGGCGGCGAAGCGGCGGCTCGCCTCCAGCAGTCCGGCGAGCCGGGCGAGATGGCCGTTGATCGCCTCGACGAGGGGGCGGAACTCCCGCGACACGTCCTCGGTGGCGAGCGGCGTCATGTCCTCCGCCTCGCGCCCCTCGAGCCCGGCGGCGGCGGCGGCCACCTCGCGCCGCACCGCGCGGATCCACAGCCAGCCGATGAGGAGCGCGACGATCGCGGTCGCCAGATGCCGGCGCAGCTCCCGGGCCACCAGCCGGCCCACCGCCTCGACCCGCACCCGCGTGCTCTCCGCCGTCACCAGGATCGCCGCGCCGGGCCGTGCCGTCGCCTCGCCCTCGACGAACAGGGCGGCGACGCGCACCGGATCGCCGAGGAGATGGCCGTTGACGAAGCGTAGCCGCTCGGCGGCGTCGGGTTTGGCGTAGGGGAGGTCGCTCTCGCCGGCGAGGGTCGTCCCCTGGGCGTCGATCACCGCGAAATGGACCTCGTCGACCCGCGCCTCCAGCGCCTCGGCCAGGCGCTCCACCAGGGCGCCCGGATCGACCGAGGACGACTTCATCAGCCCGAGGGCCGCCCGCAGGCCCCGATCGTGCGCCGCATAGACCGTCTCGCGCGCGTCGCGATAGGCGACGATCGCATCGAAGACGAAGAGCGCCGCCAGCGCCGAGAGGCCGATCAGCGCGACACGCCCGGCGAGGCTGCGACCGACGGGTCCGCGCGCGGTGTCATCCCTCGACGGAGAGCGCATAGCCGAGCCCTCTGAGCGTGGTGATGGTCGCGCCCGATCCTTCGATCTTCTTGCGCAGGCGATGGACGTAGATCTCGATGCTCTCGATGCGCGCGTCGGAATCGAATTCGAAGACCCGATTGAACACCGTCTCGCGCGACACCGGTCGGCCGAGGCGCGCGGCGAGCGCCTCGAGCACCGCCGTCTCGCGCGGCGTCAACGACAGCGCCCGCCCGTCGAGCGTCACCTCGCGTTCGAGCGTGTCGAGCACCAGCCGACCGATCTTCAGCCGCGGCGTCTGGGCGTTGGAACGCCTGAGCAGCGCTCGTAGTCGCGCCTCCAGTTCGTCGAGTTCGAAGGGCTTGGGCAGATAGTCGTCGGCGCCGAGATTGAGGCCGCGCACCCGGTCGTCCTTGGCGCCGCGCGCGGTGAGCACCAGCACCGGCGTGTTGTCGCCGCGGTCGCGCAGCCGCTTCAGGACGTCGAGCCCGTCGAGACCGGGCAGTGACAGATCCAGCACGACGGCGTCGTAGCGGTTGGTGGTGAGCGCCAGATCGGCGTCGTCGCCGCGCTCGATGCGCTCGACGACGTAGCCGCTCTGTTCCAGCCAGCCGCCCAGCCATCGCGCCAGATCCGGATGGTCTTCCACCAGAAGTACGCGCATGGTTCGCCGCCCCAGCTGCAAGGACCCACGCCCACCGAGTGGTCCGGTCCGATCGATCGTTCCCGGCTCTCTCTCGCCCCGGCGCCGGCGGGAGCAACCTAGCAGTTCCGCTCTTCCGCGAGTATCGGAAGCCGTCTCGGTTGCCGTGCGGAACGATCTCCTCGTGCGAAAGGAAACGGTCGCGCGCCTCGGCCGTGCGATGGCGCAGGACGTGGGACTTCACCCCCGAGGGCATGACGACGAGGCCGAATCCCGGGATCTCGTCGTTCCGGGTGAACCACTTCTCGTCTTTCGGCGAGGCCGTATCGACCGGTCGCTCGGTGGTCTTCGTACCATCACCCGATGGACGGATCGCAGCGGGCCGCCGCTCGTCCACCCGGTCCACGATGCCGGCCACCACGCCGACGAGCACGAGGTCGCGGCGATCCTCATCCGTGTACGAGAGCCGCGGCGGGCGAAGGGCATCGTCCACCAGGGACACCGGATGTGACGCCGGGCTTGCGGCGCACGGCCGGGGGGGGCGGGTCGACGGCTTGTCGGCGGCGGCGAAATCACGTAGCGGATCGATGAGGACGGGCCTCCCGCCCGATCCCCGCCCCCGATCTCCGCCCGAGCCGAACCGGAGCGCCACCCATGACGGGATCCGTCGTCGTTTCAGAACCCGCCGACCTCGACACCGCCGCCGTCGCGGCGATCGTTGCGCTGTGGGAGCGCTGCGGCTTGACCCGCCCGTGGAACGACCCGGTCGACGACATCCGCATGGCCCGCGACAGCGGCCATGGCGCGGTTCTCGTCGCCACCCTGGACGGCCGGCTGGTCGGCGCCACACTGGTCGGCCACGACGGCCATCGCGGTGCCGTCTACTATCTCGCGGTCGATCCGGAGATGCGGCTCGGCGGCATCGGCCGCCGCCTCGTCGAGGCCGCCGAGGCCTGGGTGCGGGGCCGCGGGATCCCCAAGATCAATCTGCTGGTGCGCCGGGAGAACGCCGGCGTCCTCGCCTTCTACGAGGCGCTCGGCTGGCGCGACACCCATACGGTCTGCCTCTATCGCACCCTCGATCCCGAGAAGGCGGAAGCCGAGGCGCGGATGAAGGCGGAGTGGGCGGCGAAGCTCGGCGATTGATCGCCCGGATCGCCGGATCCCCCATCAGGTCTCGCGATCGTCGCCGCCGCCGAAGAAGTCGATGTTGTCGGCGACGATGCTACCGGGCGCCGGCCCGTTGTCGCTGCCGCCGAAGCCGCCCGAACGCGGCCGGTCGTCACCGCCTCCACCCCCGCCGAAGCCGCCGGCGGTCTCGCTCTGCTCCGGGCGATGGCCGGCGTCCAGCGGCTTGTCGGCACCGCCACCGAAGATGCCGTGACGCTCCGACGACCGCGCATGTTCGTCGTGACCGCCGCCGAACAGGCCCTTCACCGCCTGAAAGGCGAGAAGACCACCGGCGACGCCGGCGCCGGTCTTGAGGGCGCTGCCCCAGAAGCCGTTGCCCTGCGGCTGACCCTGCGCCGGCGGCTGCTGCGATCCCCACGGACCGGGCGAGGGCTGGGCGCCACCCCAGGGCGACGCCTGCGCCGGCTGCGGGTCGTAGTGGCCCGGGGCCGGCGCGCCGCCCCAGGACGAGCCCCGGGCCGAGCCGCCGAACAGGCTTCCGCTCGTCGAGCCCTGGCCGTGACCGGCCCCGGCTCCTTGGCTGTTCAGCTGCGCCTCGATCTGGTCGATGTAGGCGTTGAGCTCGTCGATGTGGGCGGCGAACTGGTCGCGCTCCTGCTCGAGCCCGACCACCACCCGGATCAGATTGAGCCCGGCGGCCGGATTGGCGCGCAGCTCCTGCTCGACGAGGCGAGCCGCCTCGACGTCGTCGATCGCCGACCCCATCGCGCGAACCTTGGCGAAGACGTCTCGAATGATCTCGGCATCCTGCGGCGACATCGGTGTTCCTCTCTCCTCGCATCGGGATCGCGTTCCCGTCAGATGGGGACGCCCGCGACAATGAGAAGAGGAGGTGGCGGGATCGTGACCGAAACGCCGCGGAGCGTCGGCTCCTGAACCGGAGAGCGTCGGCTCCTGAAACGGAGAGCGTCAGTTCCTGAAGTGCTTCGACAGCTTCAGGCCCTGCGCCTGATAGTTCGAGCCGATGCCCTGGCCGTAGAGCGTCTCGGGGCGCTTTCCCATGCGCTCGTAGACCAGCCGGCCGATGGTCTGGCCGTGGTCGAGGATGAACGGCACCTCGTGGGAACGTACCTCGAGCACCGCCCGCGCCCCCCTGCCGCCGGCCTCGGCCGCACCGAAGCCGGGGTCGAAGAAGCCGGCGTAGTGGACGCGGAACTCGCCGACCAGCGGATCGAACGGCACCATCTCGGCGGCGTAGTCGGCCGGCACGTGCACCGCCTCGCGGCTGACCAGAATGTAGAACTCGTCCGGGTCGAGGATCAGCGAGCGCTGGTCCCTGCGCCGTACGATCGGCTCCCAGAAGTCGAGAACCTCGAGGGCGGCCTTTTTGTCGACGTCGATGACGCCGGTGTGGCGCTTCGCCCGCCAGCCGACGAGCGCCCCGCCGTCACCGTGATGGGGGAGCGCGGTCGAGGCCCAGGCGCCGCCGTCGAGATCGATCGACAGCGTCAGCCCGCCCTGGAACACCGCATCGCCGCCGGAGACGACGGTGTGGCGGGCGTGGACCTCGGTCAGTTCGGCGTCCGAGAGGCGCGCGTCGCCGACCCGGAAGCGGATCTGCGACAGCCGCGATCCGGCGCGCACCAGTACCGGGAAGGTGCGGGGGCTGATCTCGAGATAGAGCGGCCCGTGATAGCCGGCGGGGATGGTGTCGAAGGCTCGGGTCTGATCGACGATGACGCGGGTGAAGACGTCGAGCCGTCCGGTCGACGACTTCGGGTTCGCCCCCGCCGAGATCTCCGCCGGCAGCGCCAGGCTCTCCATCAGCGGCACGATGTAGACGCACCCGGTCTCCAGCACCGCACCTCGGCTGAGATCGACCGTGTGCAGCGTCAACGCTCGGATCTTCGCCTCGACCGACAGATCCGGCCCCGGCAGGAACGAGGCGCGCACCCGGTGCGCCACCGTGCCGAGCCTGAGATCGAGGCTCGCCGGCTGGATCTGATCGGCGTCGAAGGGGCGGGCGGGTGCGATCGCTCCGGTCTCGGCGAGCGCGCGGATGTCCTGTTGCGCCAGAATGCCCGGACCGAACGCTGCGCTCATGATCTTCCCGCTCTTCTCACCCGCGTGACTGCGAGACTTTTCGTAGACCATCGGCGACGAGCGCGCCACTCCCGCGAAGGACGCGGCGGCCGGTGTTCCCGCGCTTCGATCCGCCGCGATGCGGATCGTCTCGGCGCGAAAACATGAGAGAATTCGCATGGAACGATCTGCTGTTCCGTCGGTTGACGGATGCGTCGGCGCGGTCTAGTGAAGCTCCATCCCGTGGTCATTTGAGCCGGCCGGCTTGCCGCCACGTAAAACAACGTCGCTAAAGGGCCGGGATCTGGGAAAAGCGAACCCGGTCCGGCGCCCGTCGGCCGGGTTTTTCGTTTGTCTCCGGGGCGCGTCCCTCGGGGCAGACCGACCGGAGTGGAATGAGATGACCGATCGCCGTCGCCGCCCCGCCACCGAACTCGTCCATGGCGGCGCGCTCCGCTCGCAGTGGGGCGAAACCTCCGAGGCGCTGTTCCTCACCCAGGGCTTCGTCTACGCCTCGGCCGAAGAGGCCGAAGCCCGCTTCCTCGGCACCTCGCCCGGCTATCAGTATTCCCGCTTCGGCAATCCCACCGTCACCATGTTCGAGGACCGCATGCGCCTCCTCGAAGGGGCGGAAGCGGCGCGCGCCACCGCCACCGGCATGGCCGCGGTGACCGCGGCGATGCTCTGCCAGCTCTCCGCCGGCGATCATGTGGTCGCCGCCAAGGCGCTGTTCGGCTCGTGTCGCTACGTCGTCGAGGATCTCTGCCCGCGCTTCGGCATCTCCTCGACCCTGGTCGACGGCGCCGATCTCGACCAGTGGAAGGCGGCGATCCGGCCGACGACCCGGGTGCTCTTCCTCGAGAGCCCGACCAACCCGACGCTCGAGGTCTACGACATCGCGGCGATCGCCGAGATCGCCCATGCGAGCGGCGCTCGCCTCGTCGTCGACAACGTCTTCGCCACGCCGTGCTGGCAGTCGCCGCTGGCGCTCGGCGCCGACGTCGTCGTCTATTCGGCGACCAAGCACATCGATGGCCAGGGCCGCTGCCTCGGCGGCGTCGTGCTGTCGAGCCAGAAGTTCGTCGACGACCATCTCCAGGTCTTCATCCGCCAGACCGGCCCGTCGCTGTCGCCGTTCAACGCCTGGGTGCTGCTGAAGGGCCTCGAGACGCTGCATCTGCGGGTCGAGAAGCAGACGTCGAACGCCGCCCGCCTCGCCGATGCGCTGGTCGAGATCCCCGGCATCGCCAAGGTGATCTACCCCGGCCGCGCCGACCATCCGCAGGCGGATCTGGTGAAGCGCCAGATGCGCGCCGGTTCGAACCTCGTCGCTTTCGAGGTCGAGGGCGGCAAGAAGGCGGCCTTCGCCTTCTCCAACGCGCTCGAGGTGATCCGCATCTCCAACAATCTCGGCGACGCCAAGAGCCTGATCACCCATCCGGCGACGACGACGCACCAGCGCTTGAAGCCCGAAGCCCGCGCCGAACTCGGCATCGGCGACGGCCTTCTGCGCCTCTCCGTCGGTCTCGAGGACGTCGAGGATCTGATCGAGGACGTGATCGCCGCGGCGGACGCGGCGCGTCGGGTCTGATCGGATCGGGCGGGTCTCGGCCCGCCCGCTCCTCGGCGCGCTCGCCTCTCGCCCCTCGCGCCCCATATGAACGCATTGCGTCGACATCGGATCGGCGCATGATGGGGCAGAAGACGGCCGACCGGACTCGTCGCCCAGGGTTCGGTTCGGGAGAGAACGACGGATGGACGCCATGTACGAGGCGGTGACCCACGGCGTGCGGGTGACGGTGACGCCGGAGTTCCAGAGCGATCGCTCCGAGCCCGACGAGAACCGTTGGTTCTGGTCCTACACCATCGAGATCGCCAACCTCGGCGATGCGCCGGTGCGTCTGCGCGCCCGCCACTGGCTGATCACCGACGCCCACGGCCGCCGCCAGGAGGTGTCCGGCCCCGGCGTCGTCGGCGAACAGCCGCTGATCGGCCCCGGCGAGAGCTTCGAATACACCTCCGGCTGCCCGCTCGCCACCTCCTCCGGCTTCATGGTCGGCAGCTACCGCATGGAGAACGCCGAAGGCGGCTTCTTCGAGGTCGAGATCCCGGCCTTCTCGTTGGACGTCCCGGCGACGACGCGGGTGTTGAACTGAGGGGCGGGGTTCCGTCGACGTCCCCGGCCGTCGTCCCCGGCGAGCCCGAAGGGCGAGGGAAGGGGACCCAGGTAGCCTCTCGGCGGGATGTTCACATCAGTCGTAGGGGATGTCGCCTGCGACGTCGTTCCAGCCCGAGTTCGATCGCTCGATCAACCGCAGCTTCCAGGATCGGTTCCACCCTTTGATCTGCTTCTCGCGCGCGATCGCCTCGTCGATTCGTACGTGTGTCTCGAACCAGACGAGAATGGTCACACCGTAGCGACGGGTGAACTCGGCACCGTGCCCGGATCGATGCTCGTCGATACGGCGATGGAGATCGTTGGTGACGCCGGTGTAGGGCGTGCCGTTGCGGCGGCTGGCGAGGATGTAGACGAAATACATTCGCCGCACCTCCTGGATCCCCTTCCCCTCCGCGCGACGATGTCGCGCTCCGGCCGGGGATGACGGGTCGACGTGGGGCCACACGACATCGAGCGCCGAGATGTCCTGGAGGAAGTCCCCCTTCACATCTTCCGATACCTGACCCGTGCCGAGCGCTCGATCGCCGCGGTGACCAGCGGGTCGAGGTCGAAGGTGTCGCGGATCATCTCGAGGAAGCGCAACTCCTCCTGCCCCGCCGAGAGATCCACCGCCGAAACCTCGATCGCCAGCGCGTAGGCCGTCTCGTAGAGCTTCTCCGGCAGCGCGTCCTTGGCTTTGCGCAGGATCCGGTCGAGGCCGTCGTCGGTGTCGAGCATCGATGCCGTCTCGTCGGCGAGCCCCGGCACCCGCGCCCGGTCGAAGCCGACGAACACCGGCAGCGTGTCGACCAGCAGCCCGATCTCGCCGATCTCCTTGTCGGTGACGGTGCGATCCGCCATCGACACCGTGATCATCAGATGGAGGAGGGCTTCGTGGGCGGAGAGGGTCTTGGGCATCGGGCATCCTCGGTGTCGGTCGGGCCGCACGCTAGGTCGACGCGCCGAGCCTTGCAAGCCGGCTTCGTGACGCCGTCGACCGCGAGTTGACGCTCCCGCACCGCAAGATTAGTGTCCGCCGGCCCGTTCGCGGAGCATTTCCGCCTCTTTCCGATCCCTCGAAGGACCCGTATCCATGACCGCGCCCGCCCCGCGTGCCCTCGATCTTTCCCCCGCCCTCGTCGAGGCGGCCGGCCGTTCCAAGGCTTGGCCCTTCGAAGAGGCGCGCAAGATCGTCGCCCGGCTGGCGAAGAAACCCAAGACGCAAGTCCTTTTCGAGACCGGCTACGGCCCCTCGGGCCTGCCCCACATCGGCACCTTCGGCGAAGTGGCGCGCACCACCATGGTGCGCCACGCCTTCCGCGTGCTGACCGAGGACCGGATCCCGACGCGGCTCCTGTGCTTCTCCGACGACATGGACGGCCTCAGAAAGGTGCCCGACAACGTCCCCAACAAGGAGATGTTGACCACCCATCTCGGCAAGCCGCTGACCGAGGTGCCCGATCCTTTCGAGAAGTACGAGAGTTTCGGCGCCCACAACAACGCCATGCTGCGTCGCTTCCTCGACGCCTTCGGCTTCGACTACGAATTCGCCTCGTCGACCGACTACTACAGGTCGGGCCGCTTCGATGCCGCGCTGCTCGCGGTGCTGAAGAACTACGACGCGGTGATGAAGATCATGCTGCCGAGCCTGCGCGAGGAGCGGGCCTCGACCTATTCGCCGTTCTTGCCGATCTGCCCGCGCACCCGCGTGGTGTTGCAGGTGGCGATGGAGAGCGTCGATGCGGACGCCGGCACGGTCACCTATCGCGACCCGGAGACGAACGATCTCGTCACCCTGCCGGTGACCGGCGGCGCGGTGAAGCTGCAGTGGAAGCCCGACTGGGGCATGCGCTGGTCGGCGCTCGGCGTCGATTACGAGATGTCCGGCAAGGACCTGATCGACTCGGTCAAGCTCTCCTCGAAGATCTGCGCGGCGATCGGCTCGCCGCCGCCCGAGGGCTTCAACTACGAGCTCTTCCTCGACGAGAACGGCCAGAAGATCTCCAAGTCGAAGGGCAACGGCCTGACCATCGACGAGTGGCTGACCTACGCCTCGCCGGAGAGCCTGGCGCTGTTCATGTTCCGCGAGCCGAAGGCGGCGAAGAAGCTCTATTTCGACGTCATCCCGCGCAACGTCGACGAGTACTACCAGTTCCTCGACGCCTACGAGCGCCAGACGGTCGACCAGCAGATCGGCAACCCGGTGTGGCACATCCACGGTGGCGAACCGCCGAAGAAGCACATGCCGGCATCCTTCTCGATGCTGATGAACCTGGTCTCGGCCTCCAACGCAGAGGACCGCGACGTGCTGTGGGGCTTCCTCCGCCGCGTCGCGCCCGACGTCACCCCGGAGAACGCGCCCGAGCTCGATCGTCTGGTCGGCTACGCCATCCGCTACTTCCACGACTTCGTGAAGCCCGGAAAGGTGTTCCGCGCCCCCGACGAGGCCGAGCGCGGTGCGCTCGCCGCGCTCGACGCGGCGCTGGCGGCGCTGCCGGCAGGCGCCGACGCCGACGCCATCCAGTCGGTGGTCTTCGACGTCGGCCGCGCCCACTTCCCCGATCCGGCCAAGAAGGGCCCGGACGGCGGTCCCGGCGTGTCGCTCGGCTTCTTCGCCAGCCTCTACCAGATCCTGCTCGGCCAGGAGAAGGGTCCACGCTTCGGCTCCTTCGTCGCCCTCTACGGCCTCGCCGAGACCCGGGCGCTGATCGAGAAAGCCCTCGACGGCACCCTCGCCGCCGGCTGAGCCGAAAACCTCACCGTGACGCGTTCCCCTCCGCGCCCGCTTCGGCGGGTGCGGTCGGCGTCGGCGTGGTCCCGGCGCCGGCAAGGGGCGCGGTGGTGTGATCGGGCGGAAGATCGCCCGGATCGGGGAACGGGTCGACGCCGATCGGCATCGCCGCGCCGTGCAGGCCGAGCCCGCGCGCCTCGGCCTGCCGTTCCGCCTCGCCGAGCCGCCCTTCGCGGTCGAGCGCCCGCGCCCAGCCGGAGGCGACGATCCGTTCGGCCATGTCGGCGCCGGCGAGCGTGCAGTCGGTGACGAAATCGCCGCGCCGCACCTTGTCGGGGAGCGGGCAGTCCACCGCCTTGCCCCGCACGACCGCGCGCACCCCGGCGAGCGCCCGCCGCCCGCACGGCCACTCGATGCCGGCGCGGTCGCGGCAGATGTCGTCGGCCCCGGTCACCGCCACCCCGGGCAGCCGCAAGCGGATGGCGCCGACCGAGAAATGCGCCGTGTCCTCCATCTTCACCAGCCCGAGCCGGCGTATCACGATCGGCGGCGCCGGCGTCTTCGGCTTCTCCGGTGGGGCGACCCGGTGCGGCGGTGTGTCGGCGGGGGGCAGCGGCGTGATCCCCGGGCCGGTCACGGTGCGGACCGGCGGCGGCTCGGCGGCAGGGGCGGCGAGCGGGGTAGGGGGCTGCGGCTCGCTCGGCGCCGCGGAATCCGCGGCCGCCGTGGATGCAGGATGCGGTGGCGGTGCGAGCGGGTCGGCGGCGACCATCGCACTCGACGGATCGTCGCCGTCGCGATCGGCCTCGTCGCGTACCGTGACCATCACCGCGGCGATCACCGCCACGGCGGCGACGGCGACGACATGGCGCAACGGCAATCGACGACGGCTCGGCTTCATTGGCTCGCCCAGAGGATCCGGGCGATCCATACCACGTCGACGCAGGCCAGACGCAAGCGTCGGCCGCGGCCGGAGGGAGCGGCGAGCGTGCACGAGCGACGGTTTCGGGCGACGTGGCGAAGGATCGAGACCTTGCCGTCCGTGGTCCGGACCAGCACGCGGTCGCCTTTGCGCACTGGTGCCGACGTCGAAGCGATCAGCACGTCGCCGCGCCGGTAGAGCGGCGCCGCCGCGTCGTCGGTCACCTCGTGGGCGAAGAGTGCGGCGTCCCGCTCGCCGGGAAAATACACCGCGTCGATCGGCGGTCGGGCGCCGTCTTCGGCGAAGCCGGACCGCTCCGGTTCCGACACCGACAGGAAGGAGACGCAGGGGCGCTCCACCCGGTCGTCGGCCATCGACCCGATGATCAGCCGTGCCAGATCGCCGAGATCCGCCCCGGTGGTCGCCAGGATCTTCGAGATCGATTCGGTCGACGGCCACCGCGGCCGCCCGTCCGCGGTCACTCGTTTCGACCGGTTGAAGGCGGTGGAGGAGAGACCCGCGCGCCGCGCCAGTGCCGACGGACTGAGGCCGTTGTGCTCGGCGATCGCATCGATCGCCGCCCACAGCCGTTCGTGGTTGAGATCCGCCGACGGTGCGCCCATCGTCACCTCCATCTCCGAGACGACGGCCGAAGAGGGGCGCCTTTCACCCCGCCTTCCACCCCGATCTCGGCGCGAAGATCGATTCGCATGGTCGTAAGTATGGAGGAAATCAATCTCGAGTTGAATTCGCGTGTCTCTCGGCGAACGCTCGGCGCTTGTGTCGACCGACGCCGGCGACTAGGGTCCGCCGCGATCGAGCGACCCGTCGCGGGGTTGCAAGCCGGGAGCGTGGGCATGGCCACCGTCGTCTACAAGATCCTGTCGCAGGATGCCTGGGCGCGAGCCCGTGCCGAAGGCGTCTTCCTCGGCGCCCCGGTCGACCGCGCCGACGGCTACATCCACTTCTCCACCGCCGCCCAGGTGCGCGAGACCGCGGCGAAGCACTTCGCCGGTCTCGGCGACCTCGTCCTCGTCGCCGTCGACGCCGATCGGCTCGGCGCGGCGCTGAAGTGGGAGCCCTCGCGCGGCGGCGCGCTCTTTCCCCATCTCTACGGTCCGCTCGATCCGGCGCTCGCCGGCGACGTCGTCGACCTGCCGCTCGGCCCCGACGGCCGCCATCGCTTCCCGGAGATGATCCCGTGATCGACCTCTACCGCCTCTTGAAGCCCGGCGTCTTCACCATCGATCCGGAGACCGCCCACGGCCTGACCATCAAGGCGCTGGCCTCGCCCTTCGCCCCCTGCATCCGACGGGCGCCCGATCCGCGACTGGCGGTGACCGCTTTCGGCGTCGATTTCCCCAATCCGATCGGCATGGCCGCCGGCTTCGACAAGAACGCCGAAGTCGCCGACGCGGTGCTGCGCCTCGGCTTCGGTCATGTCGAGGTCGGTACGGTGACGCCGCGTCCGCAGCCCGGCAATCCCAAGCCGCGCATGTTCCGCCTGCCGGCCGACCACGGCGTCATCAACCGCCTCGGCTTCAACAATCAGGGCCATGCGGCGATGCGCGCCCGCCTCCTCGCCCGCAAGGGCCGCGACGGCGTCGTCGGCGTCAACATCGGCGCCAACAAGGACGCCGAGGATCGCGTCGCGGACTACGTCGCCGGCGTTCGCGCCTTCGCCGACCTCGCCACCTACTTCACCGTCAACATCTCCTCGCCCAACACGCCGGGCCTGCGCGACCTGCAGGCGCGCTCCCAACTCGCCGAGCTGCTCGCCCGCGTCCTCGCCGCCCGCGACGAGATCGCCGCCGCCGGGGGGCGGCGTGTGCCGGTGCTGCTCAAGATCGCCCCCGACGTCGACGACGCCGGCCTCGACGACATCGCCGCGGAGACGCTCGATCAGCGCCTCGACGGCCTCGTCGTCTCCAACACGACGCTGGCGCGCAACGGACTGCGCGAGACCGCGCTCGCCCGCGAGACCGGCGGTCTCTCCGGCCGGCCGCTCTTCCGTCGCGCCACCGTCGCCCTCGCCAAGATGCGCCTGCGCGTCGGCCCCGATCTGCCGATCGTCGGCGTCGGCGGCATCGACAGCGGCGAAACCGCCTACGAGAAGCTCGTCGCCGGCGCCACTCTGCTGCAGGTCTATTCCGGCCTCGTCTACGAGGGGCCGGGCCTGGTCGGCCGCATCCTCGATCATCTCGCCGCCCGCATGAGCCGCGACGGGGTCGCTCACGTCTCCGAACTGACCGGCCGCTGGGCCGAGCGTTGGGCCGCCGCCGCCCCCGATGCGTGAAGTTCGGGCAGGCGCAGGCGGCCGCGACCTCGCCTCGACGGCTCAATTCGATTAGAAATCGAGACGGTTCGGCGCGAGCCGGCCCCGATTCCGTCTGTCGAGAGAGGCCGATGCTGCTCTATCTGCCCGTCGCCGAATGGCCGGTGAACATGTTCGTGATCTTCGGCCTCGGCGGGGCCGTCGGTTTCATCTCGGGCATGTTCGGGGTGGGCGGTGGTTTTCTGCTGACGCCGCTGCTGGTCTTTTCGGGCATCTCGCCGGCCGTGGCGGTCGCCACCGTCTCCGCCCAGGTCGTCGCCTCCTCCACCTCCGGCGCGCTCTCCTATTGGCGGCGCCGGGCGATCGACTGGAAGATGGCGGGCTATCTGCTGGTCGGCGGTATGGTCGGCTCCTGGGTCGGCGTGCGCGTCTTCGCGCAGTTGCGCAGCCTCGGCCAACTCGATCTGGTGGTCGGCCTCTGCTACGTCGTCTTCCTCGGCTTCATCGGCGGCTTCATGACCTTCGAGTCGATCGGCGCCATGTTCGCCGCACGCTCGAAGACGCCCCAGCCACCGAAGAAACTCAGGGCGCACAACTGGATCCACGGCCTGCCGTTCCGGGTCCGTTTTCCCCGCTCGCGTCTCGTCATCTCGGCCATCCCCGTGATCCTGCTCGGCACCGGCATCGGCTTCCTCGGCACCCTCCTCGGCATCGGTGGCGGCTTCCTCATCGTCCCGGCGATGATCTACCTGCTCAAGGTGCCGGCGAACGTCGTGGTCGGCACCTCGCTGGTGCAGATGGTGGCGACCATGTCCTTCTCCACCTTCCTCCAGGCGGCGCAGAACCACACGGTCGACATCGTCCTCGGCTTCCTCCTGATGGTCGGCGGCGTCATCGGCGCCCAGTTCGGCGTCCAGATCGGCCAACGTCTGCGTGGCGAGCAGCTGCGCGCCCTGCTCGGCCTGCTCATCCTCGCCGTCGGCCTGCGCTTCGCCTACGAACTCGTGGTGACCCCGGGCGAGCGCTACACCGTCGCGGTCCAGGTCGGAGGCGTTCCGTGATGGCCGCCACCCGCACCGTCTGCGCCGCGCTCTTCGGTCTCGCCGCGCTCTTCGGCGCAGCTGTGCCGACCGTGGCCGAGACCCTGATCGCCGAGGTCTCGACCAAGCGGGTCGCCATCGCTTCCAACTTCTCCGGCACCGATCTCACCGTCTACGGCTCGGTCGAGCGCGACGCCATGACGGTCTCGCGGGCGAGCGGCTACGACATCGCGGTGATGTTGATCGGCCCGCGCCGCACGGTGGTCACCCGTCGCAAGGACCGCGTCCTCGGTATCTGGGTCAACCGCGACTGGCGCACCTACGACGCGCCCGCCTTCTATGCGTTGGCCACCACCAAGCCGGTCGAAGACCTCGCCACCGAAGCCCAACTCGATGCCCATCAGATCGGCATCGATCATCTGATCCTGCCGGAGGGCGTCCCCGGCGGCGTCGAAGTTCTCGCCGGCGCGGCCGAATTCCGCGACGCCTTCACCGATCACCAGCGCAAGGCGGGGATGTATGCCGAATACCCCGGCGCGGTGCGACTGCTGAGTTCGCACCTCTTCTCCGCCACCCTGCCGATCCCGGCCGAGGTACCGGTCGGACGCTATTCGGCTCGTGTCCTGGTGCTCTCCGACGGCAGCCCGGTCGCCGAACACGTCTCCGAGATCGAGGTGACCAAGATCGGCTTCGAGCAGAAGACCGCCGATCTCGCGGCGCACCGGAGCGTCCTCTACGGGCTCGTCTCGGTGCTGATCGCCGTCATGACCGGCTGGCTCGGGGGCGTGCTGTTCCGCAGGGACTGATGAGACCTGTGCGCGGTTGGACCATCATGTTGATTTGATGCGTTTAATG
>NZ_DAIPZB010000054.1:0-25757 GCF_036782435.1 Pinisolibacter sp.
ACGCGCCGGTCGACATGCCGCCGCGCGCCCAGATCGAGGACGCCGAGCGGCGGCTGTTCGAACTGGCGGAACAGGGGCGCTACGACGGCGGCTTCGTTTCGTTCTCCGACGCGCTGCGCGGCTCGATCGAGATGGCGGCGGCGGCGTTCCAGCGCGCCGGCAAGCTCTCGGGCATCTCCACCGGCATCGCCTCCCTCGACGCCCGCCTCGGTGGGTTGCAGCGCTCCGACCTCGTCATCCTCGCCGGCCGCCCGGCGATGGGTAAGACGTCGCTCGCCACCAACATCGCCTTCAACATCGCCGCCGCCCATCGCGCCGAGGAACAGCCGGACGGCACGATGAAGACGGTCGACGGCGGCGCGGTCGGCTTCTTCTCGCTCGAAATGAGCTCCGAACAGCTCGCCACCCGTATCATCTCCGAACAGGCCGAGATCCCGTCGAACAAGATCCGTCGCGGCGACATCACCGACGCGGAGTTCGAGAAGCTGGTGGGCGCGGCGCAGACCATGCAGTCGATCCCGCTGTGGGTCGATCAGACCGGCGGCATCTCGATCGCCCAGCTGGCGGCGCGCGCCCGCAGGCTCAAGCGCCAGCGCGGCCTCGACGTGCTGATCGTCGACTACCTGCAACTCCTCACCGGGTCGGCGCGCAAGGGCGACAGCCGCGTCCAGGAGATCACCGAGATCACCACCGGCCTGAAGGCGCTGGCGAAGGAGCTGAACGTTCCGATCGTGGCGCTGTCCCAGCTCTCCCGTCAGGTGGAGAACCGCGACGACAAGCGGCCGCAGCTCGCGGACCTGCGCGAATCCGGCTCGATCGAGCAGGACGCCGACGTCGTCATGTTCGTCTATCGCGAGGAGTACTACCTCAAGAACCAGGAGCCGCAGGAGAAGGGCACCGACGTCTGGTTCAAGTGGGAGGAGAAGTTCAACCGGATGCGCGGCATCGCCGAGGTGATCGTCGGCAAGCAGCGCCACGGGCCGACGGGCTCGGTCGAACTGCACTTCGCCGGCGAGTTCACCCGCTTCTCCGACCTCATCCGCGACGATCACCTGCCCGAACGGCGGGAGTGATCGCTGCGGGCGCATTCGAGGGGGATCGCAGCGAAGTGGGAACGGGCGAACGGCGGCCGCGTCGCCGCGACCGCCGCCCTTTCGAGCCGTCCCGCCGCGGGGCGAGAGGCCCCGCCGACGTCGCTCGGCGTCAGTGGACGATGGTGCCCACCACCATGCCGTCGCCGTCGACCAGCACGTAGTTCTGGTTGACATAGGCGTAACGGTAGCCGGCGAGCTTCGGATTGCCCTCGATCTCATAGACCGTGACCGAGCTCGGCAGCGGCTTGCCGATGACGATCGGCTCCTTCACCACCACATTGTCGCGCGGATGCTTCTCGACGTAGGTGCGGACGTAGACCTGATCGTCGGCGGCGATGGTACCGATGGTGGCGCCGCCCACGGCGCCGGCGACGCCGCCGATCACCGCGCCCACCGGACCGCCGATGATGGCTCCGCCCACCGCTCCGGCCGCGGCGCCGCCGAGGGCGCCACCGCCGGACTGGTCGGCCGAGGCCGGCGAGGCGAAGGCGAGGGAGGCGAGGACCGCGACGGCGGTCGTAGTGGCCATGATCTTCATGTCTTCAGATCTCCCGAGGTTGCCGCCCGACCGTCGGGCGGCGTCGGGAAATGAACGCCGCGGCAGCGGAATGGTTCCGCCACCGAGGCCTCGGCCGGCTCAGGAGGTGCGGCGACGCGCGTAGAGCCGGAGCGCCAGCAGCCCGGTCGCGAGATGGAGCGCGCCGACGAACCCGATGATCCCGCCCCAGCCGAGGCCGGTCCAGAACACCCCACCGAGCGAGCCGGCGACGGACGAGCCGAGGTAGTAGGCCAAGAGGTAGAGCGACGAAGCGTGGCCGAGGTCGCCGCGGGCGAGGAGGCCGATCCAGCCGCTGGCCGCGGCATGGGCGGCGAAGAAGCCGGCGGTCAAGAGCGCGATGCCGACGACGATGGCGGCGAGCGAGTCGGGCCAGGTGGCCGCGAGGCCGAGGGCGGAGAGCGCCGTGCCGGCGACGATGACGGGGGCGCGGCCGAAGCGGTCGGCGGCGCGGCCGGCGAGCGGCGAGGCGAGGATGCCGAAGAGATAGACGACGAAGATCGAGCCGACCGCCGCCTGCCCGAGATCGAAGGGCGGGTCGGCGAGGCGGAAGCCGATGTAATTGTAGGTGGTGACGAAGCCGCCCATCGCCAGGAAGCCGATGGCGAAGACCAGCGCCAGCGCCGGGTTCGCCAGATGCCGGCCCCAGGTGGCGAGATGGGCGGAGAGCGGGCGGGTGGGGCGCGGCACGAAATTGTGCGACGGCGGCAGCAGCACCAGGAAGCCGATCGCCGAGGCGAGGCCGAGGCCGCCGATCACCGCCAGCGCCCAACGCCAGTCCGCGACTTCCGCCACGAGGCCGGTGAAGACGCGGCCGGCCATGCCGCCGAGCGCGTTGCCGCCGATGTAGAGGCCCATGGCGGTGCCGAGGCCGGCGGGCTCGATCTCTTCGGCGAGATGGGCCATGGCGACCGCCGGGGCGCCGCCGAGCGCCACGCCCTCGAGCGCCCGGATGATCAGCAGGAGATGCCAGGAGGGCGCGACCGCCGCGGTGAGTTCGAGCACGGCGGCGGCGACCAGAGAGGCGAACATCAGCGTCTTGCGGCCGACCGATTCCGACAGCGCCCCGGCGACGAAGATCGATACGGCGAGGAAGCCGGTGGTCAGCGACAGGGCGAGCGAGCTTGTCGCGGCGCCGACGCCGAAATGTTCGGCGAGGACGGGGAGCAACGGCTGGGTGCAGTAGATCTGCGAGAAAACGGCGTAGCCGGAGAGGAACAGCGCCCAGTTGATCCGCACATAGGCCGGCGTGCCGCGGCGCGTCCAGACGCGTTCGGCCGGCGGGGCGGCGGCGGGCGGGAGGACGGGGGGCGAACCGCGATCGGGCGACATCGGGTCTCGGGCGAAGGTTTCCGGCACGCGGCCGGTCTCGGGATCCTTCCGTCATAGCGCGTCTTCCCGCCGATACCAGTCTCGCCCGCCGCATGGCCGGGTCGCGGCGGCGGCGACCCCTCCACTCGACGGGCTTGACACCGGGGGGCGCTGCCTCTCCCCTGTCCGGACGATGACCGATGCTCCCGTTCCCGTTCCGCCCGCCCGGCTCACCCTCGATCTCGACGCCCTCGTCGCCAATCGGCGGTCGATCGCGGCGCGGGTCGGCGCCGGTGTCGAAGTCGCCGGCGTGGTCAAGGCCGATGCCTACGGCGTCGGACTCGCACCGGTCGCTCGTGCCCTTCTCGCCGACGGTTGCCGCACCTTCTTCGTCGCCCATGTCGGCGAAGGCGTCGAACTTCGCGCCGTGCTCGACGCCGCTCATCACCCGGAAGCGCGGATCTTCGTCCTCAACGGTCTTACCGCCGCCGAGGAATGCGTCTACCCGGCGCATCGCCTCTTCCCCGTCCTCGGCTCGCCGGCGGAAATCGCCGATTGGACGGCCTTTCGCCGCGCATCGCGCACGATGGTCGGGGCGGCGCTGCACGTCGACACCGGCATGAACCGCCACGGCCTGTCGCTCGCCGAAGCCCGCGCCTTCGCCGCCGACGCATCCGCGGTGGAGGCGGCCGGGCTCGTCCTGGTGATGAGCCACCTCGCCTGCGCCGACGAACCGAACCATCCGCTCAACGCCACACAACTCGCCCGCTTCCGCGAGGCCCGGGCGCTCTTCCCCGGGATCGCGGCGTCGCTCGCCAACTCCTCCGGCGTCTTCCTCGGACCCGACTACCACTTCGACCTCGTCCGGCCGGGGATCGCCGTCTACGGCGGGGCGATCGTCTCGGGCGAGGCGACGCCGATGAAGGCCGTGGCGCGGCTCGAGGCGAGGATCCTGCAGATCCGCGACGTTCCGCCCGGCGAGACGGTCGGCTACGGGGCGCGCCAGACGGTGCGGCGGCCGTCGCGGCTCGCCATCCTCTCGGTCGGCTATGCCGACGGCTTCCACCGCGCCGCCTCCTCCGCCGACGGCGCGCCCGGCGCCCACGGCCACCTGCACGGCCGGATGGTGCCGCTCGTCGGGCGCATCTCGATGGACCTGATGGCGGTCGACGTCACCGACGTGCCGGAGGCGAAGCGCGGCGACATGATCGAGCTGATCGGCGAGCACGTCACCGTCCAGGAGGCCGCGGCGCGGATGGGCACCATCGACTACGAGGTGCTGACCAGCCTCGGCCGGCGCTACGCGCGCATCCATCGGGGCGGGTGAGGACGGGCCGGAGCGCCCTCGCGCACGGAATCCCAGGGATCGAAGAACCCCTTGTTCGGAAAGCTCTTTTCGATGAGGGGAACACGGAACTCGGATGAGATCCTCCGAGTTCCGCATCGCCGCGTCAGGCGGCGAGCGCTGCCGGCTCGCCGAGCACATGGGCCGCATAGGCACGGGCGGAGGCGGCGATCTCGTCCTCCGAGAGCCCCCACATCGCGCCCTGCTGCGTGAACAGCGGCAGATAGTCGGCGCGGCAGAAGCGGGCGGTCGCCTGGATCGGCCGCAGCAGCTCGTCGAGAGTCCAGGCGTTCTGTCCGCCGGCGCGATAGGCTTCGGCCTTGCCGCCGGTCGAGACCGCGACGCCGATCGCCTTGCCTTCCAGCGCATCGCCGCCGGGGCCGTAGGCGAAGCCGTAGGCGAGCACGTCGTCGAACCAACGCTTGAGCAGCGGCGGGGTGGCGAACCAGAACATCGGGAACTGGAAGATCACCCGATCATGGGTGCGCAGCAGCGCCTGTTCGGCGGCGACGTCGATCACGCCATCCGGATAGGCGGCATGGAGGTCGTGGACGGTGACGCGGTCGGAATGGGCGGCGAGTGCCGCGGCCCAGGCGGCGTTGACCTTCGAGCGGGCGAGGTCTGGATGGGCGAGGACGACGAGGGTCTTGCCGGACATGGCTGATCGGTCTCCATTCGATATCGGTCGGTGTGTTTGCGTTCGACTTACAATTCGTATGTCGGTAAATATTCGATACCTACCCCTCCGAACGCCGCAAGGAGGGCGGGAAAAGTCAGTCGGTATCATCGGCGTAACCGAGGAAGGCGGCCGTCACCGCCCCTACGATCCCGCGAGGCCACCCCATGACGCTGCATCGTTCGACCGCCTGCGACGCCGGCGACTGCCCGATCCGGGACGTGCTCGACCGGCTCGGCGACCGATGGACGGCGCTGGTCATGAAGGAACTCGAAGGCGGCACGCTGCGCTTCAGCGAAGTCCGGGCGCGGATCCCCGACATTTCCCAACGCATGCTCGCCCAGACGTTGCGGCGGCTCGAACAGGACGGGCTCGTCTCACGCCGCGTCTTCCCGACCATTCCGCCGCGGGTCGACTACACGCTCACCGACCTCGGCATCTCGATGCTGGTGCCGCTCGGCGAGATGATCCGCTGGGCGATCGACAACCACGACGCCGTGCGGGCGGCGCGGGCGGCCTATGTGCCGCCGTCGGCGCAGCCGGCGCTGTGAGGCTCAGCGGAAGGCCGGCTCGCGCGGCGCCACTCGCCCCTCCTCGACGAGGAGGCGGACCGCCGCTTCGAAGCCGCGCCGGGCCGCAGCGGCGAGCGCACCGCCGAGGCTGACACGGCGGACGCCGCATGCCGCCAGATCGGCGACCCGCATCGCCTCGCCCCAGAGCAGCACGTTGACCGGTTTCGGCGCCACCGCCGCAACGATCTCGGCGACGGCGCCGAGGTCGGTGACGCAGGGCGCATAGAGGCAGTCGGCGCCGGCCTCGGCATAGGCGACGAGGCGGGCGATGGTGTCGTCGAGCGCCGCGGTGCCGAGCAGGAGGCCCTCGGCGCGGCCGACGAGGACGACGGCGGGGTCGATGGCGTCGATCGCCCGGCGGGCGGCTGCGATGCGCTCCGCCGCCTCGACGCGATCGAACAGCCGGTCGCCGCGCTGGTCCTCGATCGACAGACCGGCGACGCCGGTCGCCACCGCCGCGGCGACGTTGCGGCCGAGGCCGGCGAGATCGACGGCGTAACCGTCCTCGAAGTCGGCGTTGACCGGCAGATCGGTCGCCGCAACGAGCGCCCGCAAGTGGGCGACGACCTCGTCGAAGCCGACCTCGCCGTCCGCCTTGCCGAGCGACCACGCGAGCCCGGAACTGGTCGTCGCCACCGCCGGAAAGCCCGCCGCCTCGAGCCGCCGCAGGCTGCCGACATCCCAGGGATTGGGCAGGACGAAACAGCCGTCGCGGTGCAGCTCGCGGAACCGCCGGCGCTTCGCCTCGACCGTGACCATCGTCGCTCCTCCATGGAACATATGCAGAACATATTGACCGAATTCGCTTCCCCGTCAAGCCGCTCCGAGCCGGCCGCGGCGCCGGCGGCGATGCTCGTCGGTGGTTCAGACCCGCTCCAGCCGCTGCCACGGCTCGGCCGGCAGGGTCACGGTGATCGTGTCGCCGGGGGCGACCTCACCGCCGGCGACGACGATCGCCATCACCCCGGCCTTGCGGACGAGCGAGCCGTCGGCAGCGCGATCGAGGACGGCGGCGAGCAGACCCTTCCGAAAATTCTCGATCTGGCCACAGGGGTTGCGCAGGCCGGTCAGTTCGACGATCGCCGTCGAACCGATCGCCAGCCGGGCGCCACGCGGCAGGGCGAGAAGATCGAGACCGCCGGTGAGAATGTTCTCGCCGAGATCGCCGGGGGCGAGATCGAAACCCCGCGGTCGCAGCTCGTCGAAGAGCTCGCCCTGAACCAGATGCACCTGGCGCAGATTGGGCGCGGTCGGATCGGCGGCGACGCGCGATCGATGCTTGACCGTGACGCCGCAATGAGCGTCGCCCTCGACGCCGAGGCCGGTCAGCAGGCGGATCGCCGGCGTCACCCGCTTGGAGAAGCGATGGCCGCCGTCGGCCGCCACCGAGATCACCCGCCCCATCGTCATGCCCCTGCCCTCCCCGTCGCGTCGCGCCCTTCGCGCACGAAGGTGACGGCGGCGTGACGGAGGCACACGATTTCCGGGGAAAGCGGGGAATGTCACCCTGTACAAAACAGGAACATCGTGCCAATCTCCGACGATCGAATCCGGATCGGGAATCTCTGGAGACCGCATGGCCAAGCGCACCACCCGTTTCGTCTGCCAGAACTGCGGGTCGGTCACGGCGCGATGGGCCGGGCGTTGCGACGGTTGCGGCGAGTGGAACACCATCGTCGAGGAGGTCGACGGCGGCGCGGGCGGCGTCGGTGGTGCGCCGGCGGGCGTCTCGGTGTCGGCCAAACGCGGGCGCGTGGTGCCATTGGTGGCGCTCTCCGGCGAGGCCAAGGAGGCGCCACGTCTCGCCTCGGGGATCGCCGAACTCGACCGGGTGACCGGCGGCGGCTTCGTCCGCGGCTCGGCGCTGCTGGTCGGCGGCGATCCGGGGATCGGCAAGTCGACGCTGCTCATCCAAGCGGCGGCGGCGATGGCGCAGGCAGGCCACCGCGTCGTCTACGTCTCGGGCGAGGAGGCGATCGGGCAGGTGCGGCTCCGCGCCGAGAGGCTCGGGCTCTCGGCGGCGCCGGTGGCGCTGGCGGCGGAAACTTCGGTCGAAGACATTCTCGCCACGCTCTCGGCCGGGCCGGTACCGGCCTTCGTGGTGATCGATTCGATCCAGACGCTGTGGACGGAGCTGGCCGAATCGGCGCCGGGCACGGTCACCCAGGTCAGAACCGCGGCGCAGGCTCTGATCCGCTGGGCGAAATCGTCGGGCGCCACCGTCGTGCTCGTCGGCCACGTCACCAAGGACGGGCAGATCGCCGGCCCCCGCGTCGTCGAGCACATGGTCGATGCCGTGCTCTATTTCGAGGGCGACGACGCCCAGCGCTTCCGGGTGTTGCGTTCGGTGAAGAACCGGTTCGGCGCGACCGACGAGATCGGCGTCTTCGAGATGACCGGCGCGGGGCTGCGCGAGGTCGCCAACCCGTCGGAGCTGTTCCTCGGCGAACGCGACGGGCGCTCGCCCGGCACCGCCGTCTTCGCCGGCATGGAGGGATCGCGGCCGCTCCTCATCGAGATCCAGGCGCTGGTCGCGCCGACCTCGCTCGGCACGGCGCGGCGCGCCGTGGTCGGCTGGGACGGCAATCGGCTGTCGATGATCCTCGCCGTGCTGGAGGCGCATTGCGGGGTCCGGCTCGGCCAACACGACGTCTATCTCAACGTCGCCGGGGGTTTGCGCATCGCCGAACCGGCGGCGGATCTGGCCGTGGCGGCGGCGCTCGTCTCCTCGCTCGCCGGCGTGGCGCTGTCGGGCGAGAGCGTGTTCTTCGGCGAGATCGGCCTTTCGGGTTCGATCCGGCCGGTGTCGCGGGCCGATGCGCGGCTCAAGGAGGCCGAGCGCCTCGGCTTCCGCTCGGCCATGCTGCCGGCCGGCAATCTCGAGGCGACAGGCGGACGGACACCCCGCGAGGGCGCGAAATCGGTCGGATCGGCGGCGGTTCCCGGCCTCGAGCTGGCCGAGTTGCAGGCCCTCGCCGACCTCGTCGCCCGCATCGCCGCGGGCGCCGGCGGGCTCGTCCATCGGGCGCCGATCGGCGAACGTGAAGGGCGCGGCGGCGAGCGCGAGGGGCGCGGCGGCGGCCGGTCGGAGGGTGAGGGACGAGGGTCGATGCGGGCCTTCGGTCGCTGAGAGCGGCTCGGAAAGCAGGCACGCCGACGCGCTCGTGATCGGGCGTGCGACGCTCCGACGCGAATTCGCACTGGACCGAGGCGATCGGCTCGCGTATCGAAACGACGGGTTCGCGACGCTCGACGATCGCGGCGAAGAGGGTGGAAGGACCGGGCGGGTTCTTCGCCCATGAACCGGGTCCGAAGGGCGGGGCGGCGCCGGCGGACCACGACGAACGAGGCTGGGTTCGGACGATGGACTTCATCACGCTCCTCGACGGCATCGTCATCGTGGTGATGTTGGTGTCGGCGCTGCTCGCCATGTATCGCGGCTTTCTGCGCGAAGTGCTGTCGATCGCCTCCTGGGTGGCGGCGGCCGGGGTCGCCTTCCTCTTCCACAAGCAGCTCCTGCCGACGGTGAAGGCCTATGTGCCGAACGACAACGTCGCGCTCGGCGTCACGGTGATCGGGCTCTTCGTCGTCACCCTGCTGGTGGTCAGCTGGATCACCATGAAGATCTCGGACTTCGTGCTCGATTCTTCTTTCGGTGCGCTCGATCGCTCGGCCGGCTTCCTGTTCGGCGCGGCGCGCGGTCTGTTGTTGATCGTCGTGGCGATGCAGTTCTTCAACTGGTTCGTTCCGGCGCCGCAGCAGCCCAAGTGGGTGTCGGCGGCGAAATCGAAGCCGATCGTCGACTATCTCGGCGAACGGCTGCTCGCGGTGCTGCCCGAGAACGCCGAAGAAGAGCTGCAGAAGTATCTGAAGAAGAAGCGCGGGCCGGAGGACGGCACGCCGCAGGAGCCGGCCGAGCCCGGCAAGCCGCTCGCCCAGCCGCAGAAGAGCACGGACGCCGCGACGCCGCTCTATCGCAACGGCGACAAGCGGCAACTGGAGCAGATGATCGGGACGACGGCGAAGCCGGCGCCCTGAGGACGAGACGACGAGACGGGTGGATCCGGGGCGCTTCCGATCAGGACGGCGTCCCGAGCGTTTTACGGCCACCCTCCACACTCCGCCGACCCTCGACCCGAGACCGGGGGCGGCACGGACGGACAGGAGTAGCGACAGATGCCGGATCGCGATGCGGACGCGTTCTCGCCCGACGAGGCCCACGGGTCTCCCTTCGGCTGCGACGACCATCTCCACGAGGAGTGCGGCGTCTTCGGCGTCTACGGCCATCCGGAGGCGGGGGCGCTCGCCGCTCTCGGCCTGCATGCGCTCCAGCATCGCGGCCAGGAGGCGGCCGGCATCGTCACCTATGACGGCCAGCATTTCCACGTCGAGCGCCACATCGGCCTGGTCGGCGACAATTTCGCCAAGCCGGCGGTGATGGCCCGCCTCAAGGGCAACCGGGCGATCGGCCACACCCGCTATTCGACGACCGGCGGACAGGTGCTGCGCAACGTCCAGCCGCTGTTCGCCGAGTTCCACGGCGGCGGTTTCGCCGTCGCCCACAACGGCAACCTCACCAATGCGCTGACGCTGCAGCGCCAGCTCCAGGTGCGCGGCTCGATCTTCCAGTCGACCTCCGACACCGAGACGGTGCTGCATCTCGTCGCGACCTCGTCGAAGGGGCCGCTGGTCGATCGCTTCGTCGACGCGCTCCGGCAGATCGAGGGCGCCTACGCCTTCGTCGCCCTCTCCGAGAAGAAGATGATCGGCGTGCGCGATCCGCAGGGCGTACGTCCGCTGATCCTCGGCGACGTCGACGGCTATTTCGTGCTGGCGTCGGAGAGCTGCGCCCTCGACATCATCGGCGGCCGGGTGATCCGCGAGATCGAACCGGGCGAGATGGTGGTGATCACCGACGAGGGCATCGAGTCGATCCGTCCCTTCATCAAGACGGCGTCGCGCTTCTGCATCTTCGAATACGTCTACTTCTCCCGCCCCGATTCGGTGTTCTCCGGAACGTCGGTCTATGCGGTGAGGAAGCGCATCGGCCAGGAGCTGGCGCGCGAGGCGCCGGCGGCGGCCGACGTGGTGATCCCGGTGCCGGACTCGGGCACGCCGGCAGCGATGGGCTTCGCCGAAGCGGCGCATCTGCCCTTCGATCTCGGCATCATCCGCAACCACTACGTCGGGCGCACCTTCATCCAGCCGACGGACGCCATCCGCCACATGGGGGTGAAGCTCAAGCACAACCCCAACCGGGCGGTGATCGAGGGCAAGCGGGTGGTGCTGGTCGACGATTCGATCGTGCGCGGCACCACTTCGCAGAAGATCGTGCAGATGGTGCGCGAGGCCGGGGCGAGCGAGGTGCACATGCGCATCGCCTCGCCGCCGACCACCGACCCCTGCTTCTACGGTGTCGACACGCCGGAGAAGGCCAAGCTCATCGCGGCGCGCATGAGCCTCGAGGAACTGGCCGCCTACATCAACGTCGACAGTCTCGCCTTCCTCTCGATCGACGGCCTCTATCGCGCCGTCGGCGAGCCGAAGCGCAACGATCCGTCGCCGCAGTTCTGCGACGCCTGTTTCACCGGGGACTATCCGACGCGGCTCACCGACCGGGCGCTGACCGGCGACGTCCGCACGCTCGACCTCCTGGTCGAGTCGCTGTGATCCGGATCGCCCGCCCCTCCCGCCCTCGCGCCGAACCGACCGGAGTGCACCGTCCATGACCGACAGACCCCTCGACGGACGCATCGCCGTCGTCACCGGCGCCTCGCGCGGCATCGGCTACGTGCTCGCCCGCGAGATCGCCCGGGCCGGAGCGCATGTCGTGGCGCTGGCGCGCACCGTCGGCGGGCTCGAGGAACTCGACGACGAGATCCGCGGCTTCGGCGGCACGGCGACGCTGGTGCCGCTCGACCTCACCGATTTCGACGCCCTCGACCGGCTCGGTGCGGCGCTCTACGAGCGCCACGGCAAGCTCGACATCCTCGTCGGCAACGCCGGCATCCTCGGTCCGATCTCGCCGCTCGGCCACATCGCGCCGAAGGACTGGGACAAGGTGATGGCGGTCAACGTCACCGCCAACTGGCGCCTGATCCGTTCGCTCGATCCGCTGCTGCGCCGCTCCGACGCGGGACGCGCGGTGTTCCTCTCTTCGGGTGCGGCCCATCGCATCCGCGCCTTCTGGGGCCCCTACGCGGTCTCCAAGGCGGCGCTCGAGGCGATGGTCGTCACCTGGGCGCGGGAGAGCGAGATCACCTCGATCAAGGCGAACCTGCTCAACCCCGGACCGCTCAGGACCGCGATGCGGGCGCAGGCGATGCCCGGCGAGGACGCCGAGACGCTCGACCGCCCGGACGTTCTGGTGCCGACCGTGATGCGGCTGATCTCGCCGGCGCTCGAGGACAGCGGCCGGGTGTGGAACCACCCGACCGGCGACTGGCTCGCCTGATCGCACCACGATGTCGCTTCTCGCCCTCGTCCTGCTCGCCCTCGGGCTGTCGATCGACGCCTTCGCCGCCGCGATCGGACGGGGCGTCGTCGCGCCGGAACGGCCGAGCACCGCCCTGGCGATGCGCACCGGGCTCGTCTTCGGCCTCGTCGAAATGTCGGCGCCGATCGTCGGTTGGCTGCTCGGCACCGCCTTCGCCGGTTACGTCGAGGCGATCGACCACTGGATCGCCTTCGTGCTGCTCGTCGGCGTCGGCGGCCACACGGTGTGGGAGGCCTTCGAGGACGACGACGTGGAGGACGCGGCGGAGGCGGAAAAGGGCTCGCCGCTGTTGCTCGTGATCACCGCGGTCGGCACGTCGATCGATTCGATGGTGGTCGGCGTGTCTCTGGCGCTGCTCGAGGTCGACATCCGCGTCGCCGCGCCGATCATCGGCCTCACCACCTTCACCATGGCGTCGATCGGCATGTACGCCGGCAAGGCGATCGGCGACCGCTTCGGCCGGCGTGCCGAGATCGTCGCCGGCGTCGGTCTCGGTCTGCTCGGCTGCGGGATCCTCTACAGCCACACGATGGGGTGACGTCGAGGCGTGTGAGCGGTGGTTCGCGTAGGGTTCCGCCGAGCGCAGCGAGGTGCACCGACCACGACGAACGTCCGCCCGTGCTCGCGGAAGCGCCGCCGGTCCGGTTCGCTTCGCTCAGCGCCGCCCGGACTTGTCGTGATACGGGTTGTCGCCGGCCCTGAGCGACACGCGCAGCGGCACGCCGGCGAGGCCGAAGCGGTCGCGCAGGTCGTTGGTGAGGTAGCGCACGTAGCTCTCCGGCAGCACCTCGGGGCGCGAGCAGAAGACGACGAAGTGCGGCGGCCGGGTCTTGGCCTGGGTGACATAGCGGATCTTGAGGCGCCGTCCCGACACCGCCGGCGGCGGGTGGCGCTCCAGCACGGTCTCCAGCCAGCGGTTCAGCCGCGAGGTCGAGACGCGGGCGTTCCAGGTGCGGTGGGCGTTCTCCACCGCCTTCATCAGCTCGTCGAGCCCGTCGCCCATCAGGCCGGAGATGCGGACGAGCGGCACGCCGCGCACCTGCGGCAGCAGACGATCGCAGGTCTCGCGCATGGCGGCCCAGGCGGCGGATCGGTCCTCGATCAGGTCCCACTTGTTGAGGGCGATGACGAGGGCGCGACCCTCCTTGACCACCAGATCGACGATCTGCAGGTCCTGCTTCTCGAAGGGGATGGTGGCGTCGAGACAGACCACCACCACTTCGGCGAAGCGGACGGCACGGATCGCATCGGCGACCGACAGCTTCTCGAGCTTGTCCTGGACGCGCGATTTGCGACGCAGGCCGGCGGTGTCGAAGAGCTTGACCTTGCGGCCGCGCCATTCCCAGTCGACCGAGATCGAGTCACGGGTGATGCCGGCCTCGGGACCGGTCAGCATGCGGTCCTCGCCGATCAGCGAGTTGATCAGCGTCGACTTGCCGGCGTTGGGGCGGCCGGTGACGGCGACGCGCAGCGGCATCGCCCGGCGTTTCGCCTCGGCCGCGGCTTCGGCCGCTTCCTCGTCCTCCTCCGACACGTCGTCGACGGTGTCGGGCGCGACCGGCACGTTGGCTTCCGCCTCCTCGTCGGCGATCGCGTCGACGTGCGGCATCAGCGCGGCATGGAGATCGGCCATGCCTTCGCCGTGCTCGGCGGAGATGGCGACGGGATCGCCGAAGCCGAGTTCGTAGGCCTCCCAGGCGCCGGCCTCGCCGACGCGCCCCTCGGCCTTGTTGGCGAGAAGGATCACCGGCACGTCGACGCGGCGCAGGAGGTCGGCGAAGGAGCGGTCGATCGGCAGCAGGCCGGTGCGCGCGTCGATGACGAAGAGCACCACGTCGGCGAGGCGGATCGCTTCTTCCGTCTGGGCGCGCATGCGGCCGGACAGGCTCTCGGCGTCGGCCTCTTCGAGACCGGCGGTGTCGACGATGGTGAAGCTCAGGTCGCCGAGCTTCGCCTCGCCGGGTCGGCGGTCACGGGTGACGCCCGGCGTGTCGTCGACCAGCGCCAGCCGCTTGCCGACGAGGCGATTGAAGAGCGTCGACTTGCCGACGTTGGGTCGGCCGACGATGACCACGGTTGCCGGCATGACTCACTCGTAGGCGGTGAGGTTGCCGGAGGCGTCGAGCACCAGGATCTTCCCCGACACCGCGATCGGCTGCACCATCGCCGGCGTGTGGCCGCTCTGGGTCGCGGTGATGCGGCCGGAGGTCGGATCGGCGCCGATCATGCCGCCCTCGTTGGAGACCAGCCACAGCGAGCCGCCGGCGAGCACCGGGCCGGCCCAATGGGTGCGCTTCTTCTTGGTCTTGGTGACGGGCAGATGCGTCGCCCACAGGACCTCGCCGGTCTTGCGATCGAGCGCGGTCAGGTTGTCGTCGAGGTCGACCAGGAAAACGGCGTTGCCGGCGACGGCGGGCGTGTGAGCCGAGCCGAAGGCGACGTCCCACAGGCGGGCGCCGGACTTCAGTTCGATCGCCACGGTGCGGGAGCCGACGCCGGTCGCGTAGACGACGCCGTCGGCGATCACCGGGCTGGCGGCGATGGTGGCGAGGCCCGACACCGCGAAGGTGCGGGAGGCGCGGGCCAGCGTGTCGTTCCACAACACCTTGCCCGACTTCATCTCGAGCGCCACCAGTTCACCGGAGGTGAAGGGCACCACGGCGATGCCGTTCGCGATGGCGGGATTGGCGGAGGACAGCAGGTTGCCGATCTCCGGCGTACCGCGCCACGTCCAGGCCTCGGTGCCGTCGGCGACATTGTGGGCGACGACGGTGCTGGCCTGGGTGACGACGACGACCTTGCCGTCGGAGACGGTCGGGGCGCTGCGCGCCGGTTCGGGGAGCTTGACGTCCCAGACCACCGCGCCGCTGTCGGCGTCGAGCGCCATCAGCTTGCCGTAGGCGGTGCCGGCATAGACGCGCGAGCCGTCGGTGGCGACGCCGCCGGTGGTCGCCGGCTCGTCGATGTCGTTCGGACGCACGCTGACGCGCCAGGCGGTGCCGCCGGCGAGCGACACGGCGGTGACGTGACCCGACGGGCCGAGAACGAAGGCACGGCCACCGGCGGCGACCGGTCCGGCGAAGGCGCGGACGTCGCCGCGCAGCATGCCACCGGTCCCGGTGTCGGCGGCGTGGGTCGACCAGACGCGCGAGGTGCCGCTGCCGTCCAGCGCGACGTGACCGGCGGCGTTGCCGGCCGGACCACCGACGCCACCCCAGGAGGAGACCGCATGCGGTCCGGGGATCACCACCGGCTTGTTCTTGGCCAGTTGGCCGGGGCTGAGATCGGACATCACCGGCTGACGCTCACCCGGCAGCGCCTTCTTCGATTCGCCGAAGGGGTTGATCGCCGAGATGGCGTCCTGGATGTCGTCGGTGGACGAGCAGCCGGCTGCGGGGACGGTCAGAGCCGCGATCAGCGCCAAGCGCAGGAACTTCGACATCACTCGGCCTTTCCAGTGGCAGCGGAACCCCGAACCAGGGCGCTCAGTACGGCGAGGCGATCGACGAGATCGCGCGGCGTCTCGGGATCGGTTTCCGCCGTCTCGATCCACTTGGAGGTGGTGGCGAGGTCGCCCGCCTTCCAGGCGGAAAGAGCCAGGATCTCGCGGGCGGAATGACGGAAGGGCTTGCCGGCGAGGGCGAGCGGCGCGACGCGCGCCTCCACCGCCGCACGCTCCTCCTCGTCGAGGGCGAGGTAGGCGGCGCGGATGCGCGCCACGTCGGCGAAGATCGGCGACGTCTTCTGATCGGCGGCGACCGCGTCGAAGGCCTTGATCGCCCCGGTGGCGTCACCCTTGTCGGCCAGGGTCGCGGCGGCGCGCAACGCGGCGAGCGTCGGATAGCCGCCGGATCCGGTCTCGGCGAGACCGCGGAACGACTCCTCCGCTTCTGCGAGGGCCCCGGTCCGGGCGAGACGCATGGCGGCTGCGAAGGCGTCGCCCTGGGCGCGCGCCTGGATCGTCCGCCAGTATTCGTAGCCGCGCCAGCCGGCGACGACGACGACGATGGCCACCGCCATCGCCAGAACCAGAACCCCGTAGCGATCCCACAGCTTGCGGATCTGCTCGTTTCTCAGTTCCTCGTCGATTTCATTGAAGATGTCGGCCATCGAACTCCGCCCACCGGGCCGGCGCCGCGACCGGGGTCGGGGCGATCGAGATTGATCTCATGTCGAGCGGTTTGAAAGCACGACACCGAACGGCCGGCGAAGCCGCAGCTTGCCGGATGCGCCGCACCATAGCCGTTCCCTGGTCCAGCCGCAAAGGGGCGGTGTCGGGAAAGGCGTCGGCGGCGACGCGGGATGTCCCGCTCTTGGCGACCAATCGGCGCCTTTTTGCGGCAGAGGTGCGTCCCGGTCACAGTCTTGCGATCATCCCAGCGGAGAGACGCCGATCAGCCACAGGTGGACGCGCCAGAGGAAGGCGCCGTAGACGGTCAGACCCGCGACGATCGCGATCACGTCGTTGCGGCCGAAGGGCGGCACCTCGGGACGTCCGGGCTTGCGGCGCGCCAGCGACATGCGGTCGGCGAGCGCCCAGACGGCGAAGGCGGCGAAGAGGGTCACGGCCGGAGCCGAGCCGACGTAGAGGAGATGGCCGACCGCCCACAGGATGGTCGCCGTCAGCATCGGATGGACGACGCGCCCCTTGATCCACCCCGGCAGGTACGTGGCGAAGAGCAGCGGGAAGACCGGCGCGAGGACGAGGAGCGTGGCGTGGCGCATCCCCTTCTCGCTCTCGAACCAGACCGGGGCGCCTTCGGCGCGCGCCCGACCGAACCCCCAGATGATCAACCCGAGGCCGACGGCCGAGACGAGCGTATGGACGCCGCGCCAGCCGTTGTCGCCGAGGCGAGCGACGAAGGCGGCGCGCAGGCTCGGCACCATCGGCACGGTGTGGACGAGGATGAAAAGGGCGAGGCCGAGGACGAGGAACTTCATCGGAGATCTCCGTGGCGCTGATTCTCGCATCCTACGACGGGAGCCGCCGAAGGTCCGTGACGATACGTCCGCCGGGCGGGGATCACACGGAGTGGTCGATCACGACCTCGTGGTCCGAATGCGTCGGCGCGGGGGCCGGACCTTCGTTCCACCCGTCGCCGAAGAGGCTCACGCCACCCCCGGCGCCCGTTCGGGGAGCGGGAAGAGATCGGCGAAGCGGCGCAGGGCGTCGCGATCGCCGGTGATCGCCATGTCGCCGGCGGTGATCGCCGCGTCGAGCGGCAGGCCGGCGTAGACCACCGCCGCCAGGGCGTTCTGGTCGCAGGTCACCACGGCGTCGGGCTTCGTCGCGCGGCCGGGCAGGATCGAGAAGGTGCCGCCGGCGATGCGGGCGGTGAAGCTCTCGACGCCGAAGACGAAATCGATCACCGCATCGAGGTCGCCGGCGCGGTCGGGGTCGAACATGGTGCGGAACGACAGGACCACCGAGGCGATGCTCATCGGCTTGCCGGGGGCGAGCGTCGGCGAGCGCGCCGCCCAGCGGCCGATGCCCTGGATCAGCGGTTCGAGTTCGTAGCCCCACGCGGTCAGTTCGTAGACGGCGGCAGCGGCGGGCGGCGGCAGGCGGCGGCGCGTCAGGATGGCCGCGGCCTCCATCTCCTCCAGCCGTTGGGTGAGGACGTTGGGCGAGATGGCGGGCAACGCCGCCTTGAGATCGGTGAAGCGGCGCGGACCGAGCATGAGTTCGCGGGCGACGAGCAGCGCCCAACGCTCGCCGATCAGATCCAACGCATGGGCGGCGGCGCAACCGTCGTCGTAGCGCCGCCGGTTCGGACGTTCCGCCACACCGGTCTCCTCGATTGACAGGATTTTACTCCTAAAATAGGATCTTCAAATATCGTAATGATACCGACTTCGTTCGGGGGAGGATAGCATGGCGCAGATGATCTTCGTGAACCTGCCGGTCGCCGATCTCGAAGCGTCGAAGGCGTTCTATCTGGCCCTCGGCTACAGTGTCGATCCGCGGTTCAGCGACGACAAGGCGACGTCGATCGTGATCTCCGAGCGCATCGTCGTCATGCTGCTGATCGAGCCGTTCTTCGCCACCTTCTGCACCAAGCCGACGGCGGACGCGCATGCGGTGACCGAAGTGCGCAACTGCCTGTCGATGGAGAGCCGGGAGGCGGTCGACCGTCTGGTCGACGCGGCGGTGACGGCGGGCGGGCGCGAGGATCGCTCGGCGATGGACATGGGCTTCATGTACATGCGCGCCTTCGACGACCTCGACGGCCACGTCTGGGAGATCGCCTGGATGGATCCGGCCTTCGCCGAGAAGGGTGTCACCGACGAGCGGCACGACGACGCCGAGGTGATGGCGAAACTCGAGGCGCGGTGACCCGCCTCCCCCTTTCCTCCCCCTTTCCTCCCCCTTTCCTCCCCCTTCCCTCACCCTTCGCAAGCGACCGGAGACCTCCATGGCCGACTTCGTCCGGATCATCCCCTGCCTGTGGTTCGATCGCGACGCCGAAGCGGCGGCGCGATTCTACGTCTCGGTCTTCGACGGCGAGATGGGCGGCGGCGCCGATTATCCCGAGAGCGACTTTCCGGCGCACGAGGGTCGCGAGGGCACGCCCATGGTGGTGACCTTCCGCATCGGCGGCATCGAATTCACGGCGCTCAACGGCGGGCCGCAATTCACCCATTCGCCGGCGATCTCGTTCCAGATCCATTGCGACGACCAGGACGAGATCGATCGCTACTGGGAGCGCCTCACCGACGGTGGCGATCCGGCGGCGCAGCGCTGCGGTTGGCTGAAGGACCGCTTCGGCGTGTCGTGGCAGGTGGTGCCGCGCGACATGGGCCGCCTGATGGGCGGCGGCGACCCCGAGCGCGCGGCGCGGGTGATGCGGGCGCTGCTGCCGATGACCAAACTCGACCTCGCCACGCTCGAGGCCGCCTGGGCGGGATGAGCGGGCTCGTTCGTTCGATCCGCGCCGGGGCTCGATGCGCCATCCTTCGAGACGCGCCCGCGGCGCTCCTCAGGATGAGGCTCTCGAGGAAATCGTCTCGAAAGCGAGCCCCTCATGGTGAGGAGCGTGGCGAAGCCACGCGTCTCGAACCATCGCCCACGCTCGAACGACACCCGCGGCCGATGTTCCCGGAACCACCGCGCTCGAACGCACGAAGGCCGCGATCCGGAGAGCCGGATCGCGGCCTTCGTGATATTCGACGGCACCCGTCGATCAGCCGAAGCGGCCGGTGATGTAGTCCTGGGTGCGTTCGTCCTTCGGCGCGGTGAAGATGTCCGAGGTCTGGCCGAATTCGATCAGCTTGCCGAGCAGGAAGAAGCCGGTCATGTCGGAGCAGCGCGCCGCCTGCTGCATGTTGTGGGTGACGATGACGATGGTGAACTCGGACTTGAGCTCGTCGATCAGCTCTTCGATGCGCGCGGTCGAGATCGGGTCGAGAGCCGAGGTCGGCTCGTCGAGGAGCACCACTTCCGGCTTCACCGCCACGGTACGGGCGATGCACAGGCGCTGCTGCTGACCGCCGGAGAGACCGACGGCGGAGGAGTGCAGGCGGTCCTTCACCTCGTTCCACAGCGCCGCCTTGGTCAGCGACCATTCGATGCGGTCGTCGAGTTCGGACTTGGAGACCCGCTCGCCGAGCTTGATGCCGAAGGCGATGTTGTCGCGGATCGACATCGGGAAGGGCGTCGGCTTCTGGAACACCATGCCGACCCGCCGCCGCAGCGCCGCCGCCGGCACGTCGGGGGAGAGGATGTCCTCGCCGTCGAGCAGCACTTTTCCCACCGCCTTCTGACCCGGATAGAGGTCGTACATGCGGTTGAGGACGCGCAGCAGGGTCGACTTGCCGCAACCCGACGGGCCGATCATCGCCGTGACCCGCTTCTCCGGGATCTTCATGTCGATGGTGTGCAGCGCCTTGCTGTCGCCATAGAAGAAGTCGAGCGCCTCGATCGAGATCTTGGTCGCCGCTTCACGCCCGTCGTCGATGGCGGCGGCGCGCCGCTGGCGCAGCTGCTCGGACATTTCGGAGAGTTCGATGTTCATTTCGAAGCCTTTCCGCGCGGCGCCAGAACGACGCGAGACAGGATGTTGAGGGCGAGGACACCCACGGTGATCACCAGAGCGCCGGCCCAGGCGAGCGCCACCCATTCGTCGAAGGGGCTTCCGGCGTATTGATAGATGGTCACCGGCAGGCTGGCCATCGGCTTGTCGAGATCGAACGACCAACCGAGGTTGCCGAGCGAGGTGAAGAGCAGCGGTGCGGTCTCACCGGCGGCGCGGGCGACGGCGAGCAGGATGCCGGTGACGATGCCGGCGCGCGCGGCGCGCCACAGCACGTGCACCACCACCGAGTGATGCGAAGCGCCGAGGGCGAAGGCGGCTTCACGCAGCGATCCGGGGACGAGGCGCAGCATGTCCTCGGTGGCGCGCACCACCACCGGCAGGATCAGCACCGCCAATGCCGCCGAACCGGCGATCGCCGAGAAGCCGGCGAAGGGCTTCACCAAGAGCTCGTAGACGAAGAGGCCGATGAGGATCGACGGCGCCGAGAGCAGTACGTCGTTGACGAAGCGCACCGCGTCGGCGAAGCGGCCGCGGCCCACCTCGGCGAGCCAGGTGCCGGCGAGAAGTCCGATCGGCGTGGCGATGGCGAGGCCGATGGCCACCTGGATGAGCGAGCCGACCACCGCGTTGGCGAGGCCGCCGTTGCGGCCGGGCGGCATCGTCGGCTCGGTGAAGACCGACAGGGACAGCGCCGTGGCGCCGCGCCAGACCAGCGTCCACAGGATCCAGGCGAGGAGAACCAGCGCCAGCAGGGCGAGGATCGAGGCGACGATGCGGACGATCCGATCGGTGAGGAGGCGGCGATCGAGCATCTTCACGGCTCAGCCCTCCATACGGTTGCGGACCAGCGCTCGCGCCAGGGCCAGCACCAGGAAGGAGATGACGAAGAGCGAGAAGCCGAGCTCGAGCAGCGCGTGGAGCTTCATCGAGCCGGGGCCGGCCTCGGGGAACTCGTTGGCGATGGTCGAGGCGATCGAGGCGCCGGGCGAATAGAGCGTCGCGGCGATGCGGTTGGCGTTGCCGATGACGAAGGTCACCGCCATGGTCTCGCCCAGCGCGCGGCCGAGGCCGAGCATCACCGCGCCGACCAGCGCGGTGCGGCCGTAGGGGATGGTCACGGCTCGGAACACCTCGTTCATGGTGGCGCCGACGCCGTAGGCCGCCTCCTTCAACACCGGCGGTACCGAGGTGAAGATCTCGACGAACATCGCGGTGATGAAGGGCATGATCATCAGCGCCAGGATCAGGCCGGCGGTGAGGATGCCGGTACCGACGGGGGCGCCGGAAAAGAGCATACCGATCAACGGGATCGGTCCGAAGATCGAGGTGAGGAAGGGCTGGACGGTCGAGGCCATCAGCGGCGAGACGACGAAGAAGCCCCACATGCCGTAGATGATCGAGGGGATGGCGGCGAGCAGCTGGATCGCCGTGCCGATCGGCCGGCGAAACCGCTCCGGCGCCACTTCGGTGAGGAACAGGGCGATGCCGAGCGAGGCCGGGAAGGCCAGCACCATGGCGATCAGCGAGGTGATCAGGGTGCCGTAGAGCATCACCCCGGCCCCGTAGTGCTCGGTGACCGGGTTCCAGTCTGTCGAAAGGAAGAAGCCGAGCCCGAATTCCTTCAGCGCCGGAAAGCCGCCCTTGAACAGCAGCACGACGATCGCGCCGAGGATGACGAGCACCGCCACGGCCGCGGCGTTGAGCGCGAAACGGAAGACGCCGTCACCGACGTCGACGTGCCCGCGTTTCGTCAGCGAGGCGGCGACGGAGGAGACGGTCGGGGCGGTGGAGCTGTCGACGGTCACGAGCGCATGTCCGGTTCTCCGAGCGGCTCACGACCCGATCGCATCGGATCGCCCCACTCGAATTCGTTTGCGGATCAAGGTCTCGTCGTTCGGCTCGTTCCGATCCGGATGGAGCCGACGCGAGAACGACGAGACGCCCCCGCCGGCGTGAGACACGTCGGCGGGGAGCATCGGTTCACGAAGCCGGATCACTTCCAGATGGCGGCGCCGGAAGCGTCCTTGATCTCGACCTTCCAGGCGGCGCGGACGCGGTCCTTCACGGCCTTGGGCAGGGCGATGTAGTGCAGGTCTTCGGCCAGCTTGTCGCCGTTCGAATAGGCCCAGTCGAAGAACTTCATCACCTCACCGGACTGCGCCGCGTCCTTCGGGTCCTTCGGCAGCAGGATGAAGGTCGCCGAGACGATCGGCCAGGCGGTCTCGCCGGCGGTGTCGATCATCGAGGCGTCGAAGTTCTTGGCACTGTCCCAATCCGCGGCGCCGGCGGCGGCCTGGAAGGCCGGGACGGTCGGGGTGACGAACTTGCCGGCCTTGTTCTTCAGCGAGGTGGTGGTGAGCTTGTTGGCCGAGGCGTAGACGTACTCGACGTAGCCGAGCGCGCCCTTGGCGTTCTTGACCATGCCGGCGACGCCGTCGTTGCCCTTGGCGCCGTTGCCGGCGGCCCACTTCACAGAGGTGGCGGCACCGACGCCACCCTTCCAATCGGCGGAAACGGCCGAGAGGTAGGAGGTGAAGACGAAGGTGGTGCCCGAACCGTCCGAACGGTAGACCGGCAGGATGGCGAGGTCGGGGAGCTTCACGCCGGGGTTCAGGTCGGCGATCGCCTTGTCGTTCCACTTGGCGATCTTGCCGAGGTAGATGTCGGCGAGGACCGGGCCGGTGAGCTTGAGCTGGTCGGCCGCGACGCCGTCGAGGTTGACGATGACGACGACCGAGCCGACGACGGTCGGGAACTGCAGCAGCTTGCCGCTCTCGAGCTTGGCCGGCGCCATCGGGGCGTCGGAGGCGCCGAAATCGACGGTTCGGTTGAGGATCTGGGTCTGACCACCGCCCGAGCCGATCGCCTGATAGTTCAGCGCGGAACCGGTCTTGGCCTTGTACTCGGCGCTCCAGGCCGCATAGACGGGCGCCGGGAAGGTGGCGCCGGCACCGGTGAAGTCGCCGGCATGGGCCGGAACGGTGAGGCTGCCGACGAGCGCGACGGCGGCGGCGACGAGGTGGATCTTCGACATGAGGTCCGTCTCCGGGTTGGGGCGCAGCGGTCGGGAACCGGCTCCGCCCGGGGGCTTTCGGGGACGGGTCTATGACGCGTGGATGACAGGCATGTGACAGCGGCGGCGGAGGGTGCCCGAAGGTGGACGCGAGCGCGGCGCCGAGGCGGATGTCAGCCGAGCGCGCGCGCCCACTCCTCGGGGCGAAAGCCGACGAGGATCTCTTCGCCGAAGGTCGCCACCGGACGCTTGATCATCGACGGCTGGGCGACCATCAGGGCGATGGCCTTGGCCTCGTCGAGATCGGCGCGGGCCTCCTCGGGGAGCTTGCGGAAGGTGGTGCCGGCGCGATTGAGGAGCTTCTCCCACCCGACCTTCGCCGCCCACTCGGCCAACCGCTCGGCGGTGACGCCCTCGACCTTGTAGTCGTGGAAGGTGTAGGCGACGCCACGCCCGTCGAGGAAAACGCGGGCCTTCTTCATGGTGTCGCAGGCCTTGATGCCGAAGAGGTGGAGGGTCATGGGGGCTCCGAACTTGTTCCGAAGAATGAAGGCTATCCGGACCCGCCCGCTTTCGCATTGGCGACGAGTTCGATTTCCTGTTATATATCCAGAAACATCCGAGGGGGGAAGTCATGAGCAAAGCCGGTCGACTTGCCGTCCAGAATCACAGGTTACGCCTGAAAGAGCGCGGGGTCGCTCGCTTCGAGGTCCAGGGGCTCGACGGTGATCGCGAGTTGATCCGCCGGTTGGCGCGGCGGTTGGCCGAAGGTGGAGCCGAGGCTCAGCGACTGCGGCGCGAGGTTGAGCGGTCGATCAGCGGGGAGCCGCCGAAGACCGGCGGCATTCTCGCGGCACTGCGGCGCTCGCCGTTGGTCGGCGTCGACCTCGATCCGGAGCGATCCTTCGAGCCGGGGCGTGAGGTCGAGCTGTGACGCGCTGGCTGCTCGATACCAACATCCTCAGCAATCTGGTGAAGCCGGAGCCGTCGGCGGCGCTGGTCGCCTGGATGGCGGAACGGCGCGACGAGGATCTGTTCATTTCCGCCCTGACGATCGCCGAGATCCGGCGCGGCATCCTCGACCTGCCTTCGGGGCGCCGTCGCGATCAACTCGAGGCGTGGTTCGCCGGTCCAGAGGGGCCGCCGGCGCTGTTCGCGGGCCGCATCCTCGCCTTCGACGAGACGGCGGCGCTCGCCTGGGCGCGCCTTATGGCGGAAGGCCGGACGAGCGGTCGCCCGCGCAGCGCCCTCGACACGATCATCGCCGCCACGGCCGAGGCGAACGTGTGTGTGGTGGTGACGGGGAACGAGAAGGATTTCGCGGGGGTGGAGGCGGTGAATCCGATGGGGGTGGGGTGAGGGTGCGGAGTGGCGGCGAAGCGGGGTGGGCGGTCCGAATGCCGAGGGGACATGATGCTTTCGTATTGACATCGTAGATACATCGACCCATCCTCCAGCCATGATCACCGGCCGCACTTCACCCGCCTCGCCTTCCGAATCCCTGCTCACCACCGAGCCGGACCGAGCCCTCACGTCCGAGGTCAAAGGGTCGATCAACCTGCGCATCGAAGCGCAGACGCGGCAGCTCATCGACGATGCTGCCGCTGTTCTCGGCAAGACGCGGACAGAGTTCATGATCGAGAGCGCGCGGCGGCAAGCGATCGACGTGTTGCTCGATCAACGGCTGTTCAGCCTCGCGCCCGACCGGTTCGACGCCTTCGTGCAAGCGCTCGATCTGCCGCCCGCGCCGGGGCCGAAGCTGCGGGCTCTGCTGCGGCGGGTGCCGGCATGGCGGCGATAGGCGACGATCCGGAACGGCCCGAAGGACGTCCGACGCCGCCGGCCCCGCTCGGGGAGGACCACGACCTCTCGAGTTTCGATTGCGGCGAGCCGGCCCTGAACGACTGGCTGAGAGAGCGTGCGCGCAAGAACGAGAGCCGGTTCTCGCGGACCTATATCGTGTGCGACGGCGTGCGTGTCGTCGGCTTCTACAGCCTGTCGGCCGGCTCGGTGGAGCGCGTTGCGGCGCCGGGCAGGCTCAGGCGCAATGCGCCCGACGCGGTTCCGGTCTCGGTGATCGGGCGGCTGGCGGTCGATCTCGCCTGGGCGGGTAAGGGCCTCGGCGCCGATCTCCTCGCGGATGCCCTGCAGCGCATCGCGCAGGCCGCGCAGAGCATCGGCATCGGCGCGGTGCTGGTCCACGCCAAGAGCGACGCGGCGAAACGCTTCTATCTCCGATGTGCGGAATTCATCGAATATCCCGAGGACAGCCGGGTGCTGTTTCTGCCGATCGAGACGGTGGTGGCGGGGATGGAGTGAGGCGGTGGACCGCCTACGGAGCGCCCCGACACGATCATCGCTGGCATATGTGCCCACGCGACTCGAAATACCTACAGGTCTACCTTGACAGACCGCGCCAAACTCGACCGCAGTTTGTGTGCGGAGTCGTCTCCCGCACCGTCCACACTGGTGAAGCCTTCGGGGCAAGATGGAATTTTACTGAGGCCCTCTTTCGAGCGCGCCGCAGGGTTGAGTGGACCAACTCACTGCAAGGCGCCATCGAGAGACGACCATCATGCTGTACTTTCCGAATCTTGAGCGGCCTAAGAGTCCGTTTTGAAAATCACGGATGAGCGTTTCGCCTGAGGAGATTGCCAC
>NZ_DAIPZB010000055.1:0-24531 GCF_036782435.1 Pinisolibacter sp.
GTGAATCACGTCAGTAGACGGTCGTCGAGGGCTATCCGCGCACAGGTCTCATGACGCTCCGGGCGTTCGTCGCGCGGGGAGGTCCACCGGACCTTCCCGTCTATTCCGCCGGCCTCGACACACTCCTATCCGTCGCAAGCCGTTCCCCACCCGTCCCATTCCGGCACACCACGTTCGTATCTTCTCGAGACATCGCCGCCGGCCGGTCGCCGATACCCCCGGACTTCCTGCGATCGCGGTAACTTTCCGTAAACCACCGCCCGCGACGACATCTCGTCTTTTCAAAGCTTTACCAGCCTCGAGCGGGCCCGCGCACCGCCGCGGCATCGCGCTTGCGCCGTCACCGTCTCCGGACCCCTCGGAGATCGGCCATGCTCACCTCGCCCGCGCGCACCTTCCTCGCCCTCGCCCGCCGCCTCGGCCGCGATCGCCGAGCCTCGCTCGGCACCACTTTCGCCCTCGCCATCCTGCCGTTGGCGGTGGCGACCGGCACAGCGGTCGACATGTCGCGCGCTTCGCTCGTCCGCTCCGATCTGCAGCAGGCGGTCGACGCCGCGGCGCTGGCCGCCGCTCAGGCCCAGGCACACGGCGAGACCGATCGCGCCCACCTCGCGACGGTCGCCCGCAAGAGCTTCGATGCCAACTACGCCTCGGCCGACATCGCCCGGGTCGCCACCGCCGATCTCGCCCTCGTCAGCGAAGCCGGCGGTCGCGGCATCGGCCTCACCGCCACCACGGCGATCGAGACGACGCTCACTCGCCTCGCCGGCGTCGCCCGCTTCGACGTCGCCGCCACCTCGCACGCCGTCCTCGACAAGAAGGACTTCGAGATCTCGATGATGTTCGACGTCACCGGCTCGATGGCGAATGCGCCCAAGGCCGGCGGCCCGGCGAAGATCGTCAGCCTGAAGAAGGCGGCCGGCGATTTCGTCGACACGCTGATGCCGGCGGGCGGCCGCTTCGCCGCCGGCAAGGTGCGCATCGCCACCGTCCCCTTCTCGCAAGGCGTGAACGCCGGCGCCTATGCCGCGGGCGTCAGCGCGGGCGCGAGCGCCTCCTGCGTCGTCGAGCGCGAAGGCCTCGGCGCCACCGACGATCTCGCCCCCGCAGCCGCGCCGCTCCCCCGCCCGAGCGACATGGCCTGCCCGAAGAACGCCATCGCCCCCCTCTCCGCCGACCGCACCGCGGTCCTCTCGTCCGTCACCGGCCTCTCGGCGACCGGCACCACCGCCGGCCACATCGGCACCGCCTGGGCCTGGTACACGCTGTCGTCGAAGTGGAACGCCACCTGGCCGGCGAACGCCGCCGCCCCCGCCGGCAAGGACGTCGCCAAGATCGCCGTGCTGATGACCGACGGCCTCTACAACACCGTCTATCGCTCGGGCGCGCCGGCGATGGACGGCCTCGCCAAGGCCCAGGCCAACGCCCGCGCCGTCGCCCTCTGCCAGGGCATGAAGAGCGCCGGCATCACCGTCTACACCGTCGGCTTCGACGTCACCGATCCGCAGGTCAAGACCACTCTCTCGACCTGCGCCTCGACGCTGCCCGGCGGCGCCCGCGCCTATTTCGACGCCGCCGACGGCGCCGCCCTGAAGGCCGCCTACGACGAGATCGCCCGCCGCATCCGCGACAACCTCCGCCTCGCCGGCTGAGACCCGCGCCGCGCCGCAGACCCCTCCCGTCGGCCCGCCGCCGCGGCTATGCTCGCGGCGCAGCCGAAGCGGAGAAGAAGAATGTCGCGGCCCCACCTCGCCCTTTCGCCGGACGTCGCCGCCGCGCTCGCCGAGCGCCGTCCGGTGGTGGCGCTGGAATCGACCATCGTCACCCACGGCCTGCCGTTCCCGCAGAACCTCGAGACCGCCCGCGCCGTCGAGGCGGCGGTACGCGACGGCGGCGCCGTGCCGGCCACCATCGCCGTTCTCGACGGGGCGATCCGCGTCGGCCTCGACGACGCCTCCCTCGAACGGCTGGCGCGCGCCCGAGACGTCATGAAGCTGTCGCGCGCCGACCTCGCCTTCGCCGTCGCCCTACGCCGCACCGGCTCGACCACCGTCGCCGCCACCATGATCGCCGCCCATCTCGCCGGCATCGAGGTCTTCGCCACCGGCGGCATCGGCGGCGTCCATCGCGGCGCCGAGACGAGCTTCGACATCTCCGCCGATCTCGACGAACTCGCCCGCACCCCCGTCATCGTCGTCTCCGCCGGCGCCAAGGCGATCCTCGATCTCGGAAAGACGCTGGAGGTGCTGGAGACCCGTGGCGTTCCCGTCGTCGGCTGGCGCACAGACGACTTCCCCGCCTTCTGGTCGCGGTCGTCGGGACTGCCGGTGCCGCTGCGCCTCGACGAGGCCGAAGACCTCGCCCGCTTCTGGCGCACCCGCCGCGACTTGCGGATCGACGGCGGCCTGCTCCTGGCCAATCCGGTGCCGGTGGAGGCGGAGATCCCGCGCCTCGAGATGGAAGCGGTGATCACCCGTGCGGTTCGGGAGGTGGAGGCCGCCGGGGTGCGCGCCAAGGACGTCACACCGCGCCTGCTCGCCCGCATCGTCGAGTTGACCGACGGCCGCAGTCTCGCCACCAACCGCGCCCTGATCCTCGCCGATGCTCGCCTCGCCGCCGAAGTCGCCGTCGCTCTCGCCGTTGCGTAAGGTCGAACGACAACCGTCACAATCTGAATACCTCACCTCGAGTAAGTTCTGCGCCGGCACTACGAACCGCCCGGGTGTACACAACCTGAGATGCATCGATTTCATCGAACAATTTGTTGAGAATTTCTCGGCATGATCGCCGCATGAGCCCGAGACCGGAAACGACGTCGGGCTGCGAAGGGGACGGCGATCGGGGATGGACGAACGCGGTAGAGTGATGGTCAGCGGGAGCGTGGCGAACTCCCTCGTCTTCGGCGGAACCCTCGTCGGGCTCCTCGTCGCCGGCACGACCCACGCCGGCGCCGTGGAACCCCTGTCTTCGCTCACCACACCCTGGATCGACCCCGGCCTCGGGTCGCTCGCCGCCGTCGCCCTCGCCCTGGCCGGCCTCGGTGCCGCCGTCTTGCGGGATCGCCGCAAGCGCCACACGCGGCTGCCGCGCATCCTCGGCGCCGAAGGTCACATCGCCACCACCCCGCACGATCTCGCCGCCATTCCGCCGGCCGCCATCCATGCCGCGCTCGACAACATGAGCGAGGGGCTGGTCATGTACGACGCCGACGAACGGCTGGTGATGTGCAACCGCCGTTATGCCGAAATCTATCGGCTGCCGCCGGAACTCGCCCGCGTCGGCACGCCCTTCGCGTCGCTTCTCGACTACTGGAACGGCATCGGCCTGCTCGACGGCGCCGACAATCGCCGCAAGCGCGTCGCGGCGTCCGTCTCCGACGGTCCGTGCCGCATCGAACTGTCGATGCGCGACGGCCGCATCATCGAACTCAACGAACGCTCCTTCCCCGACGGCGGCTGGGTCGCCACGCACGAGGACATCACCGAGCGCCGTCGCACCGAGGAGAACGCCAATCGACTGGCCCGTCGCGACGTCCTCACCGGTCTGCTCAACCGGGTGACCTTCGACGAGGAACTGGCGATGCGGCTGGCGCCACTCGCCGCCGGCCGGATGGGCCACGACGCTCTGCCCCAGGCGGTGGTGCTCGTCGACCTCGACCGCTTCAAGAAGGTCAACGACCTCTTCGGCCACGCCGTCGGCGATGCGCTGCTGGTGGCGGTCGCCGGCCGGGCCGTCGCCGCCGCCGGACCGGGCGGCCGCGTCGCTCGCCTCGGCTGCGACGAGTTCGCCATTCTCATGCCGGCGATCGACATGGATCAGGTGGCGCGCTTCGCCGCCGATCTGAAGCGCGAGATCACCCGCCCGTATCGCTTCGGCCACGTCGCGGCCGAGGTCGGCGCCAGCATCGGCATCGCCCGCGCCCCCGAGCACGGTACCGATCCGAGCGATGTTCTCGCCCGCGCCGACCGGGCGCTGCGCACCGCCAAGGCCGCCGGCGGCCACCGCATCGAGATCTACACGCCCGCCCTCGACGCCCGCGAGGCGGAACGTCGCGAGTTGGTGCGCGATCTCTCCCGTGCCCTCGGCCGCGGCGAACTGGAACTCGCTTTCCAGCCGATCGTCCACACCGCGACCGGCGCCGTCCAAGGCGCGGAAGCGTTGCTGCGCTGGAACCACCCGGACCTCGGCAGCATCTCGCCCGAGCGCATCATCGAGGTCGCCGAGGAGAGCGGCCTCGTCCATCCGCTCGGCGAATGGATCCTCGAGACCGCGCTCACCGCCGCCGCGTCGTGGCCGAGCCACGTCTGCGTCTCGGTCAATCTCTCGGCGTTGCAATTCGGCAGCGACGACATCGTCGCCACCGTCACCCGGGCGCTGGCCCGGACGGGCGTCGCGCCGCACCGTCTCGAACTCGAGGTCACCGAGACCGTGCTGTGCGAGCCCGAGGCCGCGAGCACGATGCACGCGTTGCGCGGCCTCGGCGTCCGCCTCGCCCTCGACGACTTCGGCACCGGCTACGCCTCGCTCTCCTACCTGATGCGCTTCCCCTTCGACCGCATCAAGATCGACCGGTCCTTCGTCTCCGGCGCCGACACCCGTCCCCAGTGCCGCTCGATCATCGAAGCCGTCGGCAATCTCGCCGCCTCGCTCGCTCTCCAGGTGGTCGCCGAAGGGGTCGAGACCGAGGGCGAACACGCCCTCGTGCACGCCGCCGGTGTTCGCTACTCGCAGGGATGGCTGTTCGGCCGCCCGATGCCCGCCGCCGACTTCGCCGCCCGCGTCACCCGCCCGACCCCCGCGATCCACGGCCACCCCTCGCTCATCGAGACGGTGTTCGCGATGTGAGGCGGACCACCCTCACCGCCCCAGCGTTTCCTTCACCGCGGTCGCCAGGGCCTTGAGGGTGAAGGGCTTCGGCAGGAAGGAGAAGCTCTCGCCTTCCGGCAGGTTGCGGGCGAAGGCGTCCTCGGCGTAGCCGGAGACGAAGATGATCTTCAGGTCGGGCCGCTGCTTCCTGAGCTCGCGCAACAGCGACGGTCCGTCCATCTCCGGCATGACCACGTCGGAGACGACGAGATCGATCTCGCCGCCGACCTCCTCCATCACCTCGAGCGCTTCCTGGCCGGTCCCCGCCTCGTGCACGGTGTAGCCGCGCGAGGCGAGCGCTCGGCTGGCGAAGGCGCGCACCGCCTCCTCGTCTTCGACCAGCAGGATCGTCGCCGATCCGGTGAGGTCGGTCACCGCCGCCGCGTGGGCCGTCGCCTGCGCCTCGCCGGCGGCCCTGGCGGCCTCGCTCTCCGGCGCTTCGACGTGGCGGGGCAGGAAGATGCGGAAGGTCGTGCCGCGGCCGACCTCGCTGTCGCAATAAACGAAGCCGCCGGTCTGCTTGACGATGCCGTAGACGGTGGAGAGCCCGAGGCCGGTCCCCTGCCCCACCGGCTTGGTGGTGAAGAACGGCTCGAAGATGTTCTCGATGATCTCCTTCGGGATGCCGGTGCCGGTGTCCCCGACCTCGATCAGCACGTAGTCGGCCGAAGGCATGCCCAACGTCGCATAGGGCAGCTTCTCGTCCGCCGTGACGTTGCGGGTGGCGATGGTCAGCTTGCCGCCGTTCGGCATGGCGTCGCGGGCGTTGACCGCGAGATTGACGATCACCTGCTCGAGCTGGCTGGTGTCGGCCTTGACCGGCCACAGATCGCGCCCGTGCACCACCTCGAGCCCGACCTTCTCGCCGAGCAGGCGGCCGAGCAGCATGTGCAGATCGGCGAGCGTGTCGCCGAAGTGCACGACCTCGGGACGCAGCGTCTGGCGTCGCGAGAACGCCAGCAGCTGGCGCACCAGCGCCGCCGCCCGATTGGCGTTCTGCTTGATGTTCATGATGTCCTGGAACGCCGGATCGCTCGGCCGATGGCTGGCGAGAAGCAGATCGGAGAAGCCGATGATGGCGGTCAGCACGTTGTTGAAGTCGTGGGCGATGCCGCCGGCGAGCTGGCCGATCGCCTGCATCTTCTGCGACTGCGCGAACCGCTGTTCCAGTTCCTGCTGCTGCGTCGTCTCGAGCGCATAGACGATCGCCGCCGCCCCGGCTTCCGACCCGTCGGCGACGGAGGAGACGAAGAACCGCGCCGCGCGCTTCTTCGACGGATCGTCGACGACGAGTTGCACGTCGATCGGCGCGATGTCGCCCTGCCCGGCCACCGCCGCGTCGAGCGCCTCGGCGAGTTTCGCCCGGTCTGCCTCCACCACCGTTTCGGCGAGAGTGCCGCGTTCGCCCACCGCACTCGCGCGGACGGCGCCGCCGAAGAGCTTGAGGAACGGCGCGTTGGTGCGCCCGATCGCGCCGTCGCGACCGACTTCGGCGATGGCGATCGGCGTGTTGTTGAAGAAGCGCTGGAACCGCACCTCCGCCGCCCTGAGCGTCTCGGAGGCGTCCTCGCCGGCGGAGCGGTTGATGACCAGGGTGCGGCTGTCGCCGGGCTTGCCGGACGCCGACACCGGCACCTTGTGAAGGAGGCGCACCGGCAACGACTGACCGTTGCGCTTGACGAAGTCGAGATCGACGATCGCCGTGCGCCCGTCCGCCGGCACGTCGGCGATGAGCGCCATGCCCTGGCCCTGGACGATGTCCTTCAGGCGGATCCCGCCGGCCTCGAACTTGGCGAGATCGAAGCCGAGCCAGTCGGCGAGCGTGGCGTTGAGATAGGTGATGCGGCCGGAGGCGTCGGCCGAGAAGAAGCCGGCCGGAGCATGGTCGAGGAAGGTGACGACCTGCTGCAGCTCCTGGAAGCTCGATTCCTGCGCGTCGCGCTCCTTGGTGATGTCGGCGATGCGCCACACCGTCAGCCGGTGCCCCTCGGCGCCGCGATCGGCGACGAAGGCGAGCGGCCGCACCTTGACCCGGTACCACCGCGCCCCGCCGTCGCTCGCCCCGATCGGCAGCGCCGTGCGGATCTCGGCTTCCGCCGCGGTCCGCGTCCGCGACGCCTCCGACAGGCGGAACATCGATTCCGCCGCGTCCTGGTTGCCGGCGAAGATGCGTTCGATGGTTCTGAGATCGGCGGCGCTCGCCGCCCGCGTCGACTGAGCGTAGGCCGCGTTCGAATAGACGATGCGCCCCTGGTCGTCGGTGACCAGCACGCCTTCGTCGAAGCTGTCGACGAAGACCCGCGCCAGCGACCGCCCCTGCGGCTTCACGCCGAAGCGGACGAGCCCGATGGCGCCGGCGAAGAGCGCGAAGACGCCGACCACCGCCAGGAGACCGAGCAGGATCTGGACGTAGGGCGCGGCCTGTTCCGGCTTGACCATGGCGAGCACCGCCGCCGCCGCCACGAAGGACAGCGCCAGCCCGACCAGCAGCCCGATGCTGCCGGTCCTCGCCTGCCGGTCGAAGACCGGGGCCGATGCGCCGTCGATGTCGTCTTCGTCTGCCATGTCACCCGCCCCGGAGTCGCCCGTCCGCGCATAGGCGGTCGCTCGGCGAATCTCCCGTCGCACCCGATCGCCGAAGGTTGCCCGAACCGCGGTCCGGAACAAGCCCGTAGGGTGCACCTCACGCGACTCGGCGGCGCCGTCACCGTCCGCCGCGCTGCTTCAGCCGCATGACGAAGCCGATGACCTCGGCCGCCGCCTTGTAGTGCTCCTCGGGGATCTCCTTGTCGATCTCCACCTGGGCATGGAGGGCGCGGGCGAGCGGCGGATTCTCGACGATCGGCACCTCGTTCGCCTTCGCCACCTCGCGGATCTTCAAGGCGATCTCGTCGACGCCCTTGGCCACCACCTGCGGCGCCCCCATGCCGTCCTCGTACCTGAGCGCCACCGAATAATGGGTCGGATTGGTGACCACCACCGTCGCCTTCGGCACCGCCGCCATCATCCGCCGGCGCGCCCGCGCCTGCCGCATCTGGCGGATCTTGCCCTTGATCTCCGGCGAGCCCTCGGTCTGCTTGTATTCTTCCTTCAACTCCTCGCGAGTCATGCGCAAACGCTTGAACCAGCGACGATATTGGAAGAAGTAGTCGAGCCCGGCGACGAACGCCATGACGATCAGCACCGCGCCCATCATCTTGACGGCGATGTCGCGCACCACCGCCATCAGTCCGACCGTGTCGGTGGCGACGATGGTGTCGAGCCGTTTCAGTTCGGGCTGCACCGCCAGCGCCATGGCGAAGCCGACGACGACGATCTTGACGACGCCCTTGAGCCCGTTGACCGCGCCTTCGACCGAGAAGATGCGCTTCAGCCCCGCCAGCGGCGAGACCTTCGAAAGCTTCGGAACCAGTGGTTCGAAGGTGAAGAGCAGTCGGTGCTGGATCGCCGAACCGGCGATGCCGGCGGCGAGAAAGAGCAGCGCCGGCAGCGCCAGCGCCGCGCCGGCGATCAGTCCGATGCGCAGATAGATGTCGCCGAGCGAGCGCGAGTCGAGCGTGATGTCGCCGGCGTGATCGAAGAAGGCGGTGAGCGATTTCGCCAGATCCCGCGACAGCCCGGGCGTCATGAAGGCGACGAAGACGGTCGCCGCCGACAGCACGAAGAAGGTCGAGAGCTCCTGGCTCTTGACCACGTCGCCGCGCTTGATCGCCTCGTCGAGCTTCTTCGGGGACGGGTCTTCCGTCTTGTCGTCGTCGTCCTTGTCCTCGGCCACGGCTCACCCCACCACCAGACGGGCGAAGCCGTCGCGCACGTGATCGAGGTACCAGGCCATCATCGACGCCAGCACCAGTCCGAACAGGACCAGTCCGACGCCGATCGACAGGGGCATGGCGACGAAGAAGATCTGGAACTGCGGCATCATCTTCTGCAGCATGCCGAGCCCGAGGTTGAAGATCAGACCGAAGGCGAGGAACGGCGCCGAGATCTGCAGCCCCACCTTGAAGGACTCGGCGACCAGCTGCACCGTCGTCTCGGCGAAGTCGCCGACCGGTACCCACTGCCCCGGCGGAAACAGGGTGAAGCTCGACGACACCGCCGAGATCGCCGGCACGTGCAGATCGGTGACGAAGATCAGCGTCACCGCCATCAGCGACAGGAAATTACCGAAGATCACCCCCTGCTGGCCCTGGGTCGGATCGACCGTCATGGCGAAGCCGAGGCCGAGCTGGTTGGCGATGGTGGTGCCGGCGACCTGCGCCGCGGCGAGCACCAGCCGGCTCGCCATGCCGATGAACAGGCCGATGGCGATCTCCCCGACGAGCATCACCGCCGCCGCCGCCGGCTTGGTCGCGAGCCCGCTGGGATAGAGCGGCGCGGCGAGAGGATGGAGCAGCAGAGCGAGGAAGAGTGCGATGGTCAGGCGGACGCGCTGATTGACCGCGGTCTCGCCGATGCCCGGCAGCAGCATGACGATGGCGCCGACCCGCGCGAAGACCAGCATGTAGAGGACGGCCACTTCGGGCAGGAGCCGGATCGTCACGCCCGCCTCCTCAGCCGCCCGAAGCGATCCGCGCCACGATCCGCTCCATGTAGGAAGCCATCGTCGCGCCCATCAGAGGAAAGGCGAGGAGCATCGTGGCGAAGATGGCGAGGATCTTCGGGACGTAGACGAGGGTCGCTTCCTGCACCTGGGTGACGGCCTGGAGCAGGCCGACGACGACGCCGACCGTCAGACCGACCAGCATCACCGGCCCGGCCACCAGGACCAGGGTGAAGATGCCGTCTCGGGCGATGTCGATCACGTCGGGGCCGGTCACCGGCTCGCCCTTCCCTCGTCGCGCCGATGCCGAGCCGCGCTCAGATCGGCATCTTCATGATGTCCTCGTAGGCGGCGATCACCTTGTCGCGCAGCGTCACCATCGTCTCGAAGGCCGTCTGCGTCTCGGCGACCGCCGTCACCACGTCGACCACGTCGGCCTTGCCGCTCGCATAGGCGAGCGACTTGTTCTCCGCCTGCCGGCCCTGGTCGACGACGTCGCCGATCGCCTGACGCACCATCTGACCGAAGTCCGGCTTGGCCGTCTCGGCAATCTGACGCGCTTCGGGACGATTCGCGAGCCCCTGAGCGACACGATAGGCATTGGCGGCGACGGCGGCGGTGGACATGGGATCTCTCCGGATCGAAATTCGGGTGGGGCGGAGCCCGCGGCTCATGCCTTGAGGATGTCGAGGGTCCTGAGGATCATCCGCCGCGTCGCCGTGACGATGTTGAGGTTGGCCTCGTAGGAGCGCTGCGCCTCGCGCATGTCGACCGATTCGACCAGCGTTTCGACGTTGGGATACTTGACGTAACCGTTGGCGTCGGCCGCCGGATGGCCCGGCTCATAGCGCGATTTGAAGTCCGACCTGTCACGTTCGACCTTGCCGAGCCCGACGGTGCGGGCGCCCAGTTCCTTGTCGAAGGTCGAGGTGAAGGTCGGCACCTTGCGCCGATAGGGATCGCCGTCGGCGGTGCGCGCCGTCGAATCGGCATTGGCGATGTTCTCGGCGATGATCCGCATCCGCCCCGACTGCGCCCTGAGGCCGGAAGCGGCGATCTTGAGCGACTGGTCGAATTCCATCGGCATGACCGTTCTCCTTCACCCGCGATCCCGCGGCGGCGTCACTTGCGTCCGAGTGCGGTGCGGATCAACGACATCGACTGCTGGTAGAGCGAGGCGGCCGTCTGATAGTCGAGCTGGTTCTCGGCCGATTTCGCCATCTCCTCTTCGAGGTCGACGGCGTTGCCGTTGGGCGTCACCTCGAAGCGCGGCGTCGCATCGGTCTTGAAGCCGTTGCGGTTTCCCAGGCCGGCGGAATGCCCCGGCTGGGTCACCGCCAGCGACACCGAAGCGACGCGCCCCGAGCGCATCGCCGACCGCCCGTCGCTGCCGATCCCGGCGGCGGCCGGAAGATCGGGAGCCTTCAGGTCCTTGCCGCGATAGCGCGGGGTGTCCGCGTTGGCGACGTTCTCCGCCAGAACCCGCTGACGCGCCTGATGCCACTGCATCTTCGTCCGCAACGCATCCACCAGCTTCAGGTCGCCGATCGCCATCCGAGATCCTCGCCTCCTCGTCCACGGCCACGAACACTCGGCAGGATCTTCCCGGTACATGGTTAACGGACCGTTAACGCCCCATCCCGTTGCGGTACGGGAGCGGCGAAACGACGGTCGAGGCTCGCCTTTTCGGTGAAGTTTCGGTAAACGGCGAAGAGGGTGCCCGGCAAAATTCGCCGATCTTGTTTAACATCTGGACACGGGACAGATTCGCGCGGCCCTCGAAGACGATGGGCGTGCGCGTCGCCCGCAGGCGGGGAGCGAGGGATGAACTCTTTTCGGGATTGGCTGAACACCCAGTTCGGGTCCGACGGCGGTCGGGCCGTTCAGATGATCCTGGCGCTCCTCGTGGTCGTCCTGTTGCTCGTCGTCCTCGCCTGGGTGTTCCGCCGCTTCTCCGGTCGCATGCACCTCGGCTCGCGCGGCCAGCGCCTGTCGGTGGTCGACGCCGCACCGGTCGACGGGCGCCGTCGTCTTCTCCTGCTCCGCCGCGACGACGTCGAGCATCTGGTGATGATCGGCGGCCCCAACGACCTCCTGGTCGAGAGCCGCATCCTCAAGGGCCCGCCGACCGTCGCCGCCCGTCCCGCCGCCCCTGTGGTGACCCAGGCGCCGCCGCCCCCGCCGCCCGAGGAGGCCGCGCCGGCGAGATCGCTGCCCGGCGCCGCCGCGCTCGGCACCGCTCTGGCCGGTGCCGGTGCCCTGCTGCGCTCGCGGCTGAACCGCGGCGAGACCGATCGTGGCGAGCCGCCGCCGCGCGCCACCCCTCGCCCACCGGTCGCCGAGGCGAGCTTCGACGCACCGCTCGGCCAGCCTGCGCCCCTGGGCGCCCGGCCACCGGCCGAGCCGGGCCCGGCCATCCGCCCGACCGAAACCGCAGCCGCGGCCGAACCGCCGAAGGCCGCCGCCGCTCCGCGGGTCGAGCCCGCGGCGCCCGCTCCCGTGCGTACCCCGCCGCCGCCAAAGCCGGCGAAACCGCCCGTCGCGGAACCGGCTCCGTCGCCCGTCGCCGAAGCGCCGAAGCCGGTCGTCGAGCCGCCGAAGCCGAGCAAGCCGGAAGCCACGGAACGGCCGGCGGCCGAGCCGGCCGCGCCGGTCCGCCCGGCGGCACAGCCGAAGGCCGAGGAAGCTCCGCGTCTCGCCCCCGTCACCGCGGTGGCCGCTGCGGCGAGCGCCGCGGTCGCCGCCGAAGTCGTCGCGCCCAAGGCACCGGCACGCCCGGTCTCCGATCAGGTCTCGATCGCCGACCAGATCGAACGCGCCCTCTCCGATCTCGCCGTCGCTCCGGCCGCGCCGGCACCGGCGTCGGGACCGGAGATCGATCTTCTCTCCGAACTCGACCTCGTCGTCTCGTCGCCCGAACCGGAGCGCACACCGCCGCCGGCCGCCGCCGAGCCCACAGTCGCTCCGAAGATGGAACCGCCGGTCGAGGCCCACACCGAAGCGCCGCAGAGCGAGGTCGCTCCGCCGAGCGAGCCCGCCCCGCCGGTCGAGTTGGTGGACGAACCCACCGAAGCGCCCGCCGAGGAGGCCCCGCCGGTCGCACCGCCCGTCTCCGTGCCCGGCCAGATGCACATCGACGAACTCGAAGAAGAGATGGCACGCCTTCTCGCCGAGATCTCCGGACAACCGCGGCGATGACCGCTCCGGCCGACGACGCCCGTGACGCCGACCACGCCCCGCTCGTCGCGTCCGCCGACGCGTGCGGAATCGCGGCCGGCATCGGGCACGTGGCGGCCGGAGCCGGTGTCCGGCACGTGGCGGCCGGAGCCGGTGTCTGGCGCGTGGCGGCCGGAGCCGCCGGCAGGGCGACGCTTCTCGCCTTCTTCCTCGCCCTCGCCGGGCTGCTGCTCGGCGTCGGCCCGGTGTCGGCGCAGGACATCTCGATCAACTTCGGTACCGGCACCAGCGTCTCCGAGCGCGCCGTCCAACTGGTGGCGCTGATCACGCTGCTGTCGATCGCCCCGTCGATCGTCGTGATGGTGACCAGCTTCACCCGTATCGTCGTGGTGCTGTCGCTGCTCAGGACCGCCATCGGCCTGCAGACCGCACCACCCAACTCGGTGATGGTGTCGCTGGCGGTCTTCCTCACCGCCTTCGTCATGGCGCCGACCTTCACCCGTGCCTACGACGAGGCGATCAAGCCCTTGACCGAGAATTCGATCGAACTCGATCAGGCCTACGAGCGCGCCACCCCGCCGTTCCACGAATTCATGCGCTCCCAGGTGCGCGAGAAGGACGTCGCCCTCTTCCTCGAACTCGCCCGCACCGCTCCGCCCGAGAAGCCCGAGGATCTGAGCCTCAGGGTGCTGATCCCCGCCTTCATGATCTCGGAGCTGCGCCGCGCCTTCGAGATCGGCTTCCTGCTCTACCTGCCCTTCTTGGTGATCGACCTCGTCGTCGCCTCGATCCTCATGTCGATGGGCATGATGATGCTGCCGCCGGCGACCATCTCGCTGCCGTTCAAACTGATCTTCTTCGTCCTGGTCGACGGCTGGAATCTGGTGGCCGGGAGCCTGGTCAAGAGCTTCGGGTGAAGCCGAGGCGCGCCACGGGCGCGCCCACCTCAATGCCCGGCCTTCTTCTCCTCCGCCTTCGGCGAGGCGGTGGCGCCGGGATCGGCCGCGGCGACCTGCGCCGGCTTCTTCGACGCGCCCTTGTCCGGATCGACCTTGGCTTCCGGCTTGGCCGGGACTGCGGGCTTCGGCGCCTCGGGGACCGGATCGGGCGCCACCGTCGTCGCCTTGGGATCGAGGTATTGCGCCCGGTATTCCTCGAGGAAGCGCCGCATCGTGTCGACCGAGGCGATCTCCTTGGCGATGGAGCGGAACTCGCTGCCCTGGCTCTGGATCGGCCGGGTCACGACGTCGAAGGTGTGGGCGTTCGGGCTGTCGGCCATCTTGGCCATGAACTTGCCGCGCAGCCGCTCGAGCTGAAGCTGGTCGTTGGCCAGCGCATAGGCGATCGCCGTTCGGAGCACGTCCTGACGGTCCTGATCGTCGAGCGGCATCCGGTCGGACCAGCGCCCGCCGAGCATCGCCTCGAGCCGCTCGCCGGCCTCGCGCCACCGCTTCGCCTTCCACAGGATGTCGGCCTTGAGGCGCAGCGCGTCGTTGCCGGAAAGCGACGACAGAAGCTCGAGCGCGGTCTCGAAGCGGCCCGAATCGGCCATCGCCCGGACCTCCACCAGACGGCGCTGACGCTCCAGGCTGAGCGGCAGCTGCGACTGGCGCGTCTTGTTGAGGACCGCGAGCGCCTTGTCGGGCTTGCGGTCGAGCAGATGGACGACCGCGAGATCGGCGGCGATCTGCGCCCGCGCCGCGCCCTTGAGCCGGTTGTCGACCTGATAGGAGAGGAGCTCGGCCGCCTGCGGCAGGAGGTCGACGGCGACCAGCCGATCGGCGAGCTTGCGCACCACCTCGTCGCCGCGACGGCCGATCGGCACCAGTTCGCGGAAGTCGTAGTAGAGCGCCAGCGCCTCGACGGGCTGTAGCGCCTTGTCGGCATCGTCGAGATAGAGGGCGAGGAAGCGCTGGCCCATCTCATCCTGGAGGAGCCGCGTCGTCTCCGAATTCGGCGCCACCATCAAGGCCGAGCGCATCGACTGGAAGGCGTCGCGATACTGGCCGCCGTCGGCCAACAGTCCGGCGAGGAAGCGCAATGTGCGCAGTTCGATCTCGTCGCCGCGCCACCCGAAGGCGAGCGACTTCATCCGATCGATCGCCTCCTCCCGGCTGATCCGGCCGTCGCGCTTGAGCGCCCGGGTCTCGCGATAGTCGGCCTCCGCCTGCGCCCGCCGGTCGCCGGTCGCCCGCGCACGGCTCCATCGCGTCGCCGCGTCCTCGGTGCGCCCGCCGGCGTCGGCCAGCCGCGCCTGCAGGTTCTCGAACCGGCCGGCGAGATCCGAGGTGAGCGATTCCGTCTCGATCTCGGCGAGGCGGGCTTCGCCGTTGCCGAAATCGTTGAGTTCGATCGCCGCTTCCGCCGCGGCGAGATTGAACAGGTTCTGGATCGGCCGCGGATAGGCGCCGAGCACACCGGTCGCCTTGAGGGCGTTCTCGCGTGCTTCGTCCCACTTGGCCTGATCGGAGGCGGCGATCGTCCGCCACAGCGCCCCGTCGGAATTCTCCTGCACCTCGGAACGGCTCAACGCCTCCCGCGCCTGGGCGCCGCGACCGGCCAGCGCCTGCGCCGCACCGTAGAGCACGATGAAGCCGGGATCGGTGATCGCACCCGGCTCTTCCTGTGCCAGGATGCGCAACTGGGCGAGCGCCTCCGGTGCGAAACGGTGACCGATGTAGAACTCGGCGAGATCGATCCGCGCCTGTCGACGCGCACCGTCGCGGGTTTCGATCACCGCCTTGAGAAGCTCTCGCGCCCGGTCTTCGAAACCGGGCGCATCGGAGCGGTCGAACGTGGCGGGGTCGACCGGAATGCGGTGGATCCCGGTCTGGGTCCTGGGGAGCGGTCCGTCGGACCGGTCGTAGCTTCCCGTCGACAGACTGAGCCCTCGCTCCTTGCCGATGGTCACGACGCTGTTCTCGAGCGTCACCTGCAGATCGTCACCGTGCGGAATCAGGGCGATACCGTGCGCCGAAGGCAGGGTTTCGACGTCGACGAAGGTCTGCACCTTCAAGAGGCCCCGCGCCGGTCCATGGGCGGTCACCACCGAGATGCGGTCACCGACATCCGGGTCGGTGATGTCGTGTACGGTGCCACCGTCGGGTAGATCGATCTTGAGCGAAGCGTTGCCGTCGGCCCGGACGTGGCGCCGCATCTTCAGCGGACGCGACGGTTCGAGCACCATCTCGCCGATGGTCAGAACCCAACTGTTGCCGTCGGCGCCGAGCGTCGTCAGGAGCGGTTCGGTGAGCCGGATGCGCAGCGCCTGCCAACCGTTCGAGCGCACCAGGGCGACCTTGTGGGCGAGCGGCCCGAGATTGGGAGCGACCGCCTCGATGTCGATCACCTCGTCGGTGTCGAACACCACCCACAGCGTCTCGTCGCGCTTGAAGGCGGCGCCGGCGATCCGCGCCGGGAAGGGGAAGTTCATCCGCACGATGTTGCCGATGCGCTTGGCCTCGACCCGGACCGGCAGCCGCTCGCCCACCGCGCGACGCGGCACCGCCACCGCCGGCAGTTCACCGGCCGGCGCATCCGAGACGACGGCCATCGGCGACCCTCCCGGAGGGTCGACCGGCTTCGGCGCGGCATCGCCCGCCGGCAACGCGGTCTCCCGGGTCCGCACCATCGCATCGGCGGCCGGAGCGGCGGGTTCCGGCTTCGGCGCCGGTGCGGCCGGGGCCGCCGCCGCCGGCATCGCCCTCGCAGCGGGCTCGGGCGCGGCGATCGAAACCGGAGGCGTCGCCGCCGGGGCCGCCTTCGCCGGCGCGGGCGCCGGCCGAGAAGCCGTCGGCTCCATCGGGGCCTCGGCGGCCGGCACCACCGCCCGGCCTTGCGGTTCCGCCTCCGACGCCGGAGAAACGCCCGGCAGCGCGATCCGGTCGCGACCCTTTCCGGCGCCCTCGTTGAGAACCCTGCGCACCGCCGCCTCGCCGGGATTGGTCGGCGGACCCGAATGAACGATGTCGACGACATAGGTGTCGGCGTCGCGGAAGCCGCGCACGTCGGCATCGTGCGCCACCGTGAACACCACCTTGAGCCTGTCGTCGGCCCCGTCGGCGAAGACCTCCTTCAGCCCCGGGATCGGGTCGAGGTCGATCTGCGACAGGTCGATCTTGGCGGAGTGATTGAAGACGACGGTGACGCGGTCGTCCTCGCGCGACATCTTGGTGTCGAACGGCAGGTTCCAGCCGAAGGAGAAGCGCGAGAAGGTCGGCAACCGGCCGATACGGAAATCGAGACGCGGCTGGATACGGTTGCCCGAGCGCGCCAGTTCCGCCTCGCGCGCCTTGCGCATCGCCTCTTCGGCGCGCTTGGCCAGTTCCGCGACCACCTCCGGCGGCAGCGGCGGCGGTGCGCCCGTCCACTTCTGCGGCAGGAAGTCGACGAAGAGCTTCTCGCCGGCCTCCATCGTGTTGACCTTGACCTGGCGGGCGAGCGCCATGCGCAGACCGTGACCGCCGGGATCGCGCCGCGCCACCGTGACATAGGGCGTCAACGTCGCCACCGCCCGCTCGACATCGATCGCCACCGGCTCGACGAAGTCGAGGACCAGCACGCCGTTCGACATGCGGCTGTTGAACTGCGGCACGAGTTTGCGATCACGGAACGTGATGACCAGACGGCCGAAGCCCTTCTCGAGCGTCGCCTCGGCATCCGCGGCGCGGTCTTCCGCCGAGGCCGGCGCGGCCGTGACCGTGGCGGCGAGCAGAACGACGAGGAGTGCGACCGCCGCGGACACCGCCGCGACGCCGGCCCGGCGCACACGACGCCGGACGATCGTCCGATCCGAAAAGAAAGACGCGATACGCGAGAACACGGTCGACGATCCAGCCGCAAACGAATGGACCGAGGCTAGGTGATCGCGGTGAACAGGCGGTTAAGTGCGCCGGCGCGCTCGTCGAACGGCGGCGAGATCAGCCGCTGCGGCCCTGGATCTTCGGCAGGACGTGCTGCGCGGGCGCGACTTCCGCTCCCCGCCTGTTGGCGAGTTCCACCGTCAGCTTCTCCGCCTGCTCGGCCGACATCTTGGCGACGATGTCGCCGAGCTTCTTCGGGTTCATCTGCCGACCGAGATCGGCGGCGAGCGCGATGTCGAGCTTGTCGAAGACCCGCGCCGCATCCTTGGCCTTCATCGATTCGTACATCTTCACGAGATCGGCGAGCTCCTTGACCTTGGCCTCCTCCTTGGCCTTGGCCGCACCGCCGATCTTGTCCTCGAGGCTCTTCAACTCGTCGACGCGCTTGCCGATGCGCTCCTCGCTCGCCTTGAGCAGGTCCTCGCGCATCTGCAACGACTGCTCGATCTCCTCGAGTTTTTTGCGCCGCTCCGACAGCTTCTGGAGGATCTCGAGTTCGGAGAGCAGTTCCTGACCGGCGATCGGCCGCGCCTCCACCGGCTTGTCGCCGCTGACCTTGGTATCGACCTTCGACGGCGTCACCGAATTCTTCGGATCGGCCGGCGGTGCACCTTCCGCGCCCCCGTGTCCGTCGGCCTTCTTCTCTTCGCCATGACCGCCGCCGCCGGCAGAGCCGGTGACGATCATGTCGACCTCCTTGCCGGAGACCGGATCGATGCCGACCACTTCCATACTTCGGCCGCCCGCCATCTTCAGGCGACCGCCCCAGGTGAACTCCGCGACCTTGAGGCCGAGGAGCGTCACCGCAGCGGCGATCACCAGAGGAAGCAGGCGGACCCGGTTCATGCGGCCTCTCCCGTCTGATGGCGCTTCATCTGGCCGAGGCGGGCGGTCGCTTCGGAGACGCGCGCCCGCAGATCACCGAGTCGGGAAGCGGTGCGCACCTCGGCTTCCGCCGCCACCGGCGCCGGCGCGACCGCGGCCCGCGTCGCACGCGGCTCGCTCGCCGGCTCGTCGAGCGCCGTTCCGCGCGCCGCCTGCGTGATGCGGATGATGCGGTTGAGCAGCTTCTCGCCCTCACCGATCTCCTTCTCGATCTCGCGGGAGAAGAACTCGGCCTCGCGCAGCCGCTGCGCCAGCGACTTGTCGCAGTCCGACGCCGTCTCCTTGAGACCGAGGATGGCGCGTTCGGCGATCTCGGTGGCGGTGAGCAACTCCGAGATGGTCGCCCGGAGATTGGCCTCGTCGGCGCGCAGGCGCTGCAGCCGGCGGTCGAGCAGGATGCAGTAGCCGATGGTCAGCACCAGCAACACCGCGACCAGGCCCTCGATGGCGATGTCGATCCACGGGATCATCATGACGGCTGCATCTCCTTCTGGGAGGCGGCCTTCTCGAAGGCGGCCAATGTCATCTTGGGACGTCGCAGGTTGCGATCGACGCGGATCGAGATGTGTTCGCCCGCTCGCCCCATCTGCCCTTCGGTGAGCGGAACCCCGCCGCACTTGATGGTGACCGGATCGCGCGGGCCGACGTCGAAGACGAGCGTCTGGCCGACTTCGAGTTCGAGGATCCGTCCGAGCGGCAGTTCGCGTTCGAACAACACCGCGTCGACCGAGATCTCGGCGGCGTGGATCTCGGTGGCGAGGTGCCCCTCCCAGATCGGGTCGCGGCCGAACTTCTCGCCCATGAACATCTGCAGGAGCAGGTCACGGATCGGTTCGAGCGTCGCGTAGGGGATCAGCACTTCGATCTTGCCGCCGCGGTCCTCCATGTCGATGCGGAACTCGGCGAGGATCGCCGCGTTCGCCGGCCGCGACACCGCCGCGAAGCGCGGGTTGGTCTCCAGCCGTTCGAGGTTGAACTTGACCGGCGACAGCGGCGCGAAGGCGAGTTCGGCGTCGTTCAGCACCACCTCGATCATGCGGCGCACGAGGTTGGTCTCGATCGTCGTATAGGGCCGACCCTCGACCCGGATCGGCGTGGTGCCGCGGCCACCGCCGAGCAGCACGTCGATGATCGAATAGATCAGGCTCGAATCGACGGTGACCAGGCCGAAGTTGTCCCACTGCTCGGCCTTGAACACGCCGATGATCGCCGGCAGCGGGATCGAGTTGAGATAGTCGCCGAAACGCACCGAGGTGATGCTGTCGAGCGACACTTCGACGTTGTCGGAGGTGAAGTTGCGAAGCGACGTCGTGGTCAGGCGGACGAGGCGGTCGAACACGATCTCGAGCATCGGCAGACGCTCGTAGGAGACCATGGCCGAGTTGATCAGCGCCCGGATGCCCGACTGCTCCGAGGCGATCTGTTCGTCGAGATCGAAACCGAGGAGGTTGTCGATCTCCTCCTGGTTCAGGATGCGGTCGCCGCCGCGCGTCGCGCTGTCGAGATCGAACTCGGCGTCGTCGAAGCCGGCGAGACCGGCGGCCAGCTCGTCGGCGCCCTCCACCCCCTGCTCGGCGAGTGCCGCGCCCCAATCCGCGGAAAGGTCGTCGTCCTCGTCGCCTTCGTTCTTCTGCTCGGCGAGCGCAGCGCCCCAGGCGGCGTCGATGTCTTCGAGGTCTTCTTCCGGCTGCGCCATCGGTCGATCCTCACTGCACCAGGATTTCTTTGAACAACACCGCGTCCACCTTGGTCGGGTAGATCGCCGTGTTGATGCGCCGCTGCAGTTCCTCCTTCACCCGGTAGAGACCGGCGGACCCGTCGAGATCGGAGGTCCTCAGTTCGCGCAGGTACACCTGGAAGGCGTCGAGCACCCGCGGCAGCGCCGGCGTGATCTTCTCCACCGTCGCCTTGTCCGAAACCTCGAGGCTGACCTTGACCTTCAGATAGGCGGCGCGCTGGTCGACCGTCGACAGGTTCACCGTCATGTCCGGCAGATCGACGTACATCGTCGTCTTCACCGGCTCGGCATGAGCGACTTCCTGCTTCGGCTTGGGCGAGAAGGCTCCCATGAAGAATGCGCCGGCGCCACCGAGCACCACGAGCGCGCCGATACCGGCGCCGATCATGATGAACAGTTTCTTCTTCGACGACCCGCCTTCCCCTTCCGCGCCCTCGGCGCCGGGTTCGGCTTCGGTCTCCTTGGCCGGCTTCTTGGCCATCGCATTCCCCGCTCGGACACGAGTCCCTCTCGTGCACAAGATCTAAAGAGCGATTGGTTAACGACTGGTAAAAATTAACCCCTCGGCAACCTCGGTAAACAATTCCCTCCCACCCTTCCGCCCGGCAGGAAATGCCCGGTCGAACGGGGCGTCGGCCTCCGCCGGGCATGGGTCAACACGTTGTTTTCATTGAAACAGAGACTCTGGCACGGCGCTTGCGATCACTAATCCGACCGCGAAGGGCTGGGGAGTTCGCCGCGGTCGCTGGGGAAAGAGATATGGAAAACGCGCAACTCGTCGGGTTGTCGCGACAGCTGACGCTGCGCCGCGAACTCGACCTGATCGCCAACAACGTCGCCAACGTCGACACGCTCGGCTACAAGGCGCAGGCCCTGCTGGTGAAGGAGCAGAAGCTCGCGCCGGCCGCCGCGACCGAATTCCGCCGGCCCGATCGGCCGATCAGCTTCGTCCTCGACGACGGCAACCTCTACGATTTCCGTCCCGGCCAGATGGTCACCACCGGCAACGACCTCGACGTCGCGGTGGACGGCAAGGGTTGGTTCGCGGTCCAGACCCGGGCCGGCGAGCGCTACACCCGCAACGGATCCTTCGCCGTCGGCCCCGACGGCACCCTGCAGACCCGCGACGGCAACCCGGTCCTCACCGACGGCGGCCCGCTCACGCTCCAGCCCAACGAGTCGAAGATCACCATCGCCGCCGACGGCACGATCTCCACCAACCAGGGTGTGCGCGGCAAGCTCAAGATCGTCGACTTCGCCGATGCCGGCGAACTGAAGAAGGTCGGCGAGACCCTGTTCGAGGGACAGAACCCGCAGGCCGCCACCCTGCCGCGCGTCGTCCAGGGTCAGATCGAGAAGTCCAACGTCAAGGCGGTCATGGAGATCAGCCGCCTGATCGAGGTCGGCCGCAGCTATCAGAGCATCGCCAACTGGATGAGCAACGTCGACGACCTGCGTCGCAACGCCATCGAGAAGCTCGGCCAGGTGGCCTGAGGACGGGGAGAGACGAGATGAAGGCTCTGAGGATCGCCGCCTCCGGCATGATGGCCCAGGAAATGAACGTCGAGCTCATTTCCAACAACGTCGCCAACATGCGCACCACCGGCTTCAAGCGCCAGCGCGCCGACTTCCAGGATCTGCTCTACCAGGACATGCGCCGGGTCGGCACCCAGACGTCGGAGAGCGGCAACATCCTGCCGACCGGCGTGCAGATCGGCTCGGGCGTGCGCACCGCCGCCACCCCGCGCATCCATTCGCAGGGCACGCTCTCCTCGACCGAGAAGGAGACCGACGTCGCGGTGCGCGGCGAGGGCTACTTCCGCGTCCTCCTGCCCGACGGTCGCACCGCCTACACCCGCGACGGCTCCTTCGAACTCGACGCCAAGGGCACGCTGGTCACCGCCGACGGTTGGCAGGTCGACCCGGCCATCACCGTCCCGGCCAATTCCTCCGGCCTCACCGTCAACGCCCAGGGCGTGGTTCAGGTCACCGTCGGGACCGCCTCGGCGCCCACCACCATCGGCCAGCTCCAGCTCGCCCGCTTCGTCAACAAGTCCGGCCTCGAAGCCATCGGCAACAACCTCTTCGTCGAGACCGCCTCCTCCGGCGCGCCCCAGGTCGCCAATCCCGGCGACGAGGGCTACGGCACCCTGCTGCAAGCCCATCTCGAAGCCGGCAACGTCAACTCCGTCGCCGAGATCTCCGACCTGATCGCCGCCCAGCGCGCCTACGAGATGAACTCCCGCGTCATCCGCGCCGCCGACGAGATGATGTCGGCTTCGGTCAGCCCGAAGTGAGGACGCCACCATGAAGATCTCCGTCTTCGACCGCCGCCCGGTTTCCTTCTTCGACTGCTCCTCCGACGCCGGCCGCCGCCTGCTGCGCAGCCTGCTCGGCGCCGTGGTGCTCGCGGTGGTCTTCTCGCTGCTGATGTCGGCGCTGGGGCGCGACATCGCCCATGGCGAAACCCGCCTGCGGCCGACGTTGCGCGCCGAGGTGGCGATCCCCGATGCCGTCGTCACCATCGGCGACTTCTTCGAGAACCCCGGCGACAAAGCCGCGGTGGCGCTCTTCCGTTCGCCCGACCTCGGCACCACCGGCCCGGTCTCGGCGCGCCGGGTCGTCGAACTCGCTCGAACCGCCGGTCTCGTCGACGCCGACACCGGCGGCCTCGTCGAGGTCCAGGTGACGCGCCTCGCCCGCTCGGTCGAGGCCGACGACTTCGCCCGCCTGATCGCCGCCGAGACGCTGCGCCGCGTGGCGCGCACCGACGGCGAGACCTCCCTCGAAGACCTGCGGGTCGCCTTCGACGCCCCGGTCGAGCCGCGGCGCGCCGATCTGCGCGCCGCCGAACCGGTCCGCCTCGTCTCCTATTCCCACAATCCGCAGAACGGTCGCTTCGACGCGCTCTTCCACGTCGCCCGCGGCGACGGCGACGATCGCCTCCATCTGCGCGGCGAAGTGGTGGAGACCGTCCGGGTCGTCACCCTCACCCGGGCGCTCGCCCGCGGCGACGTCGCCGGTCGCGACGACGTGGTGATCGATCGCCAGCCGCGCCGTCAGGTCGGCGCCCTACGCGCCACCGATCCCGAACAGATCGTCGGCCTCGCCGCCCGCCGCTCGCTGCGCGCCGGCCAGCCGGTTTCGCCGGGCGACTTCACCCGGCCGTTGGTCGTCGCCCGCGGCGACAGCGTCACCATCGTCTTCGAAACCTCGAGCCTCACCGTCACCGCCCGCGGCCAGGCGCTCGGCTCGGGCGCGCTCGGCGACCTCGTCGACGTCCTCAATCCGCAGTCCAAGCGCACCGTCCACGCCACCGTGGCGGGTCCCGGCAAGGTCGTCGTCTCCGCCGGTCCGAAGACCGTCGCCAGCATCGGAAGGAACACCCCGTGATGCGTCTCCGTTTGCCCCCGCTCGCACCCGCGGCACTCGTCGTCCTCGCCGCCCTGCCGCTCGCGGCCTGCGGAAATTCGTGGGACCGTCTCGGCGACATCGGCAAATCGCCGAAGCTCTCCTCGATCGACGACCCCACCGCCAAGGCGGGTTACAAGGCGGTGTCGATGCCGATGCCGGCCCCCACCCCGCCGGCCTACGCTCCGGCATCGCTGTGGTCGCAGGGCTCGCGCGCCTTCTTCAAGGACCAGCGCGCCCACCGCATCGGCGACATCCTCACCGTCCAGGTGGTGATCACCGACAAGGCCAAGATCGCCAACGACACCGCCCGCGGCCGCACCGAGACCGAATCGACCAGCGTCGGCGGCCTGCCCGGCGCCGCCATCGACGGCCTGATCAAGAAGACCGGCGCCACGTCCTCGAACCTGATCGCCAACACCACCAAGACCTCGGCCGAAGGCACCGGCTCGGTCGACCGCTCCGAGCAGTTGCAGACCAACGTCGCCGCGCTGGTCACCCAGGTCCTGCCCAACGGCAACATGGTGATCGAGGGTCGCCAGGAGGTCCGGGTGAACTTCGAGGTGCGCGAACTGATCGTCGCCGGCGTCGTCCGGCCCGAGGACATCGGCTCCGACAACACCATCGAATCGACCAAGATCGCCGAGGCCCGCATCTCCTACGGCGGCCGCGGCCAGATCACCGACGTCCAGCAGGCGCGCTACGGCACCCAGTTCCTCGACGTGATCATGCCCTTCTGATCTCCCGCCGGGGCGCCCGCCCCGGCACTCTCCCCTCCCCGCTCGGCGGACGTCCCTCTCGAACCGCGTGTCGGCTCCCCGGCGCACGCGAACGAGGTCCGGCGAGTTGCTCGGCGGCCCTGACGACCCTCACCGCTCTCCCCGGCCGGTGACGTCACGGCGGGCCCGAGACGACAGAGGCGCGGTCCACTCCCCAGGGGCCGCGCCTTTTCGTATTCGAAGAATGTCGGGATGCGCGAAGGCGCGGGATGCCGATCATGAGACCTGTGCGCGGTTGGACCATCATGTTGATTTGATGCGTTTAATGTG
>NZ_DAIPZB010000056.1:0-24280 GCF_036782435.1 Pinisolibacter sp.
CTCGTCTCCGGCATCAACTCCGATCTTCCCGGCCGCATCATCGCGCAGGTCGGCCAGAACGTCTTCGACAGCGCGACCGGCTCACGGCTCCTCATCCCGCAGGGCGCGAAACTCCTCGGCCGCTACGATTCCAAGGTCTCCTTCGGACAGAACCGCGTACTCGTGGTGTGGACCGACATCGTCTTCCCCAACGGCTCGACGCTCCAGATCGGCGGCATGGCCGGCACCGACGCCGAAGGTTACGGCGGCTTCTCCGATCAGGTCGACAATCACTACTTCCGCACCTTCGGCTCGGCCATCCTCCTCGCCGTCATCGGCGCCGGCATGGACATGGCGATCCCGCAGAACTCGACCCTCTCCAATCAGGAGACCGCATCGGATGCCGCCCGGCGCAATTTCGCCGAGACCTTCGGCCGCGTCGCCGAGCGCACCATCACCAAGAACCTCGACGTCCAGCCGACCATCGAGATCCGACCGGGGTACAAGTTCAACGTGCTGGTAGACCAGGACGTGGTGTTTCCCGGGGCCTATCGGGGGTGAGCGTGACGCGAACGTCACGCCTCCGTGACGGAGCGAGGCGAGGCGTGACGACAGTGTAACGGAACGTGACAGTACGCGACGGAACCGTACACCACGGATCGCCGAGCTTGCTCACGATGAAACGGGTCGCTCGAAGCAACGAAGAGCATTCACCACCCATCCAAACAAGTTGCCTAAATGATTTGCATCGTCATTCAGGAAGCGTCCGCCCTATTCGGGATCGAGACACGGTGTCGCCGTCTCGCCGCATTCACATGACGGAGTGGAGACCATAGAGTATTTCTGGTTGAAGCTCGGAGGACGAAGCAATGGAGGTTCATCTCGACGACCTCCTCGACAAGCTCGAAGCCGCCCACAATGAGAGATCGCTTCGAGCTGCCCTCCGGACGTTCACCGATCGGGTCGGTTTCGACTACTTCGCCTTCCTGGAACTCCGCGGGAGGAGCGCGACCGCCTTCTCCGACTATCCCGAGGCCTGGCAATCCCACTATCTCTCCAACGGCTATTCGACGCGCGACCCCGTCGTCACAACGGCGCGGCGCTCGATGAAGATCACGCGCTGGGCTTGGGACGATCCCTCCCTGCGTCGGGGATCGCGAGACTGGTCGTTCTTCCACGAGGCGGCAGCGTTCGGACTGCGGTTCGGGCTTTCCATTCCGATCAGGGTCGGCTTCGGCGGGACGTCGATCCTCGCCTTCGCCTCCGACCGGCTCCGCCCCGAGAAGGTCCGCTTGGCCGACGTCGGACGGGCTCACACTGCCGTCGCCTATCTCCACCTCAAACTCGATCAGTTCGGTGGAGCCGATCTCATGGCATTCACCTTCGACCTGAGCCCTCGCGAGACCCTCTGTCTGACCTGGGCCTCCTTCGGCAAGACCATGAAAGACACGGCCGCACTGATCGGTATCGGCGAGCGTACCGTCCGCGGCTATCTCGAACAGGCGCGAGACAAGCTCGGCGCCCGCGACATCAAGCACGCGATCCGGATCGCCCTCGAGAACGGCCTGATCTGAGAAGCACCGATCAGCAGCCGGGTCGGCCCACCTCGCCGTCCGTCGGCTCGTCGTCTTCCGGCAGGCTCGGAATGCACCCCAGCTGGTCGATGAGCATGGAGAGCGCCATCTGTTGGGCTTGGGCTTCGAACAGGGCCTTACGATAGGCCTCACGCAGGTCCCCGACCTCGTCCATGTCGAGGGTCGTCTCGGCAGCTCTCCGCCAAAGACGGTGATGATGCTCGGCGTTGCGAAGAAGCCCGCGGTGCCGACGCACCGCCTCGATCGTCCGACGCTCGAGATCGTCCTTCGATTGGTCCGTCACGCCATCCACCCGGGGATCGTTGGATCGTCCCTCTTCGGCGTTCTCGTAGCATGAAACCATGAGGCTCGACCACGGTTTGGTCTGCGGTGCGCCCCCGCAGACGTCATCCTTCGACCCCTAGCCGGGGGTTGGAAACCGTGTAGCCGCGGCCCTATGACCTTTAGCACCGAGGCACCTGGACATGCGTCACAGGCCCCCGGCCATAAGCCAGAGGATCTCGGTGCCGCAACGGCCGGCACCAACCGGTTTGCAGGGGTTTCCACGCCCCGGGGCAGCGCGTACTGCCTTGCTCGACATCATAGAGGGGAGAGGGCGAATTCGCCAGACGGCAGGCGAGCGAGCAACCGCTCGCGCGAGAAGAAGTCGAGAGCACTCAAGACAATGGGCTCAGGAGATCCTTCGGGTCGATTTCGAGCGCACCAGCCAGTCGACCCAGAATTGTGATGCTCACGGACACGTCCGAGCGCTCGATCGATCCGACATATCGCGAGCTGAGACCGGCACGATGTGCCAACTCTTCTTGCGTCAGTTGCCGTTCGTGGCGAATACGACGCAGATTTGCAGCCACGATCTCATTGAGATTCATGGCTCCAAGAAATCATATAGGAACGATCATTCCAGGAATGATCGTTCCTATTCGAATCCGGAGATGCTACTTTGTCGCGAGAATGAGATTCGCTTCCCCCAGAAGATCGAGCGAATGGGCCCACCGATGATGGACGACGAGGAGCTCGACAAGTGGCGGCGAGGCGCTTCGGCGGCGGAGGCCGCGATCACGGCCGCCCGACGCTCGCGTGACTGGGAACCCCTCGACTTCCTCGCCGCGGCATTGGGAGTCGGCAACGATCCGGAGGACCGCGGTGCATGGGAGGCGATCTGTGAGGAGCTCTGCAGGCCGGGGGTTCTCTCCAGAGGTCAACCACGATGACGGACAATTTCAAAAAGTTCCGTAATAATACTTATGCGAATCACAGCAACAACATGTTTAGGCGGGGAGTATTTTCCATCAAAATGACCCTCACGAACCTCTCCGCATCTCTTTATCAAGCTCTTTCTACAGCGACCGCCTTTCTCCGTCTTGCGATGAACTCTCGCATCAGAGGCAGAAAGAACGCCTTGCTGAACTTTCCGATCGGCGGATCCGATTCGAGGTAGAATGACCTTCCGACGATGTCGGAATTGTACTCGTCGAGGATGATCCAGAGGCGCAAGTCGCGATCGAGGCCGGCGCGCTGCTTTTCGATGGTCGGGATCTCCACCGCGAACCGCTCGGGCTCAGGTTCTTTGGTGGTGATCGGAAAGAACAAGATCAGATCACCAGCGGCACGGGCGAGCCGAACCCCGACGGCGACGGGGCGGGACTTCCGTCCTTCCGTCTCCCCTTTCGTCGCTTCGCGCGCCCATAGATAGGGGTAACGAACAACGCAGGCGGTTTGAATATCGTCGTAACTCACGGGCGAACTGTCTCGTCGGCGCTCGCATAGACCTCGACGGCCGTCTCGAACTCATCGAGAAGCGCAGACGGCATCGTCTCGATCGTGCCGACCGTTCGCGTGTCTGCTCCGCGCTTCAACCGCTCGAAGTCCTCGATCGCGAGCAGCACGAGGCGAGGCTTGTTGCGCTGGGTGATGGTGACGGGATGGCGCAACGCCTCGGCAATGATGTCGCCGGATTTCCGCGACAGGTCGCTCGTGGTGTAGGTGCCGGACGTTTCGGGCATCACGCCACTCCTCATTGCTGTATTTGTCGTATTCTACAGCAGGCCCGCTCTCCGCACAATGTCTGCCTGATCGCACCGGGGTGGAAACAAGATTCGGAGAAGATCCGCTGCAAACGGCGATTATTCTGTCCGGCAGACACCGAAATCGACTCCGGACACCGACGAAACGAGGCGGGTTCCAACAGTCTCGGCAGAATTTCATCGCGGCTGTTGGAACCTCCCTCGGCAGTGGGGGACACGTGATGCACCATCTTGAGAAAATCGGCATGGTTCGCCACCGAGCCGCCCTCGCATCGAGAGGGTTCAAGGCTTCCGATTCCGCCCGACGCCCGTCAGATCGATCCGCATCTCCGCACGTCGTGGATCCTCGTCGAACTGACGCGCCCCCGAAGGCTGCGTCCCGGCCGAGCGGGCGGCCCGAGGTGTCACCTCCCTGATCGGCAGCCCCTCATCCTCGCCGCCGGTCGACGGCTTTGGTACCGGTGCTGCCACCTCCGACTGTCCTGGATCCGGCTCCAAGAAAACGGCCTTCCCCTCGAAGGTGCCGGTCCGCCAGGCGAGGATGGCGTCGTCGAAGGCTTCCGGTACAGCTGCGCCGTACCACTTCACCACGATGCGCCAGACCTTGCCGAAGAGCGCGGTGCCCATCCGCAGGTTGGCGCAAGCGTCGAGGAGATCCGCCCCGATCTCGGACGGGTCCTTCACTCCGACGCCGGCCGGGAACCGAGTGATACCGACGCGCACCTCCGCCTCGCCGACGAAGCGACGAACGAGCGCCAGGGCTTCATCCGGCGTCTTCGGCGGCGGCACGAGGATGACGCGGTCGCCCGATCTGATCGACAGAGCGAGTGGGTCGTTCGTTCCGACCTTGCCGAGGAACGCTTCGACGATCGCCGGCTTCAGCGCCGAATCGGCGCAGGCGTGAACGAGTGCGGCATCGACCATGCGCCTCTCCTGTCTCAGCGGTTGAAGGAAACGACGAGCGGTAACCCGAAGAGACGGGCCCAGGCGGTGCTGCTCGCCTTCTGGATCGCGGCGATGTCGGTGCCGGCGGTCCACCAGCCGTTGCCGATCGCGACGATCAGATCCGGCTTCTGCGCCATCGACTGCAGGATCGGCCAGACCAGAAGCTGCTCGTAGCAGACGAGCGGTGCGACACGCCGGCCGCCTATCCCGGCGACGGACGCGCCGAAGAGATCGGCCCGCGCTCCGCCGGATTCGCCGAGCCAGCTCAGCCACGGCTGCCACATCGACACGGGCACCGGCATTCGCTGCCGGAGGGCAATCCGGGCTCCGTCCTGATCGATCACCACCACGGCGTTGTCGTAGCCGTCGCGGTAGACGACGGTCGCGCCCGCGACCACCTCGACGTCGAGATCCCGGAGCCGGCTGCGCCAGAAAGCTCCGACGGTCGAGGTCCAGAGACCGAATGCGTTCTCGGGGAGGACGACGATCCGTGCGCCGTCGACGGCGGCCACGCGCACCTCCGCGATCAGGGCTTCGTGCTGGTCCATGTCGAGATCTCGCCCGAGTTCGCGACCGAGATGCAGATCGAGGCCGACCCATCCCTGAAGCCCCGGCGGCTCGGTCCAGGTCATGGACGACCAAACCATCAAGCCCGCGAGCCCCATCAGGACGGCGGGCCATGCTCGTGTCGTCACCGTGAGCATGAGCGCCACCGTCGCGCCGAGGCCCCACCATCCCCACGACGGGAACAGAATGCCGGCGGCGGTGATCGGATGGGCCCACCCGACGATGCCGAAGGGAGGCACCGCCATCAGGATCGCGGCGACGGCAGAGCGTAGCACCCTCCCCCATCCCGGCCGGCCCGACCAGAGCCCGGTATGGACGCCCACGAAGGCGAGCGCGGCGCCGATCCACAGAGCGCCGCCCGACAGGACACTCGCCCCGTAGAACGTGGCGACACCCTGCGGCAGTCCCCGCGACGCCGCGAGGAAATAGGCCGCTGCGACCGCCGACGCCGTCGCCCTCGACGGTGAGAGCCCCCACAACGCAGAGAACACCAACGCCACCGGTAGGGTACGCGGATCGCCGCTCCAGCCGACCACGCCGACGACCGCTGCCGCGACGACGAGCAGAACGGATCGTGCGGCCTCAAGGAGCGAAGGTGAGCACCGGCACGGCGCGGCCGAGAACACCCTCGGCCGGAACCGGCCCGAAATATCTCGAGTCATAGGACCCCACGAAGTCGGAGTGGAGATAGAGGTGACCGGCCGGCACGATCCCGCCGGACCAGGGTGCGAGCGCCCTGCCCTCGCCGTCGACCGAGCGAACGTCGGAATGCGCCAGCGGCCGCCCGTCGATCGTGACCGAGCTGCCGATACCGATCATCTGCCCCTCACGAGCATCGACGATCTTGATCAGGGGGCCGATCCATCCGGAGCAGAGACCCGGGCGGAGATAGCCCCGCGCCGCCGCCAGTTCGAAGACGGCGTTCCGCGGTGGGCAGACGAAGACGAGATCACCGACGGCCACCGGTCGATCGAGCGGTACGATCCGCCACAGACCGAGCGGATGGCTCGGCGTCGAATTGAGGCGGAGGCCGCCCCATCCGCCGCCGATCGCCAAGAGGGCAGCGAAGAGACCGCCGGCGATCAGGGCGAGATGTGGCCTTCGGCTTCTGGTCATTGCAGGACCTGCCGCGGCTTCTGCGCCCGGCGCAGCGTCTCCGCCTGCTTCATGGCCACCGCCGTCCGCTCATGCGCGGCGAGCTGTTGTGCGGTCCGCATCGTCGGCCAGGCCGATGCCAGTTGCTCGCGCTGAGCAGGGGAGAGGCCCGACGCCAGCGTCTCGAAGACCGAACCGGTCGGCTCCTTCGCCCTGTCGGCAAGGAAGGATCGCTCGCCGAACCGCCCGGAGACCGCCTTGGCGAAGCCGTCGATCTCGGCCTTGGCCATGCGGTCGGCGAGCGCGAACTCGAGAGCCGAAGGCAGATCGTTGCGATCGATGGCGTCGCGCACCCGCTCGAGCACTCGGGCGGCTTCCGCCGACAATGCCGGGATGTCGAGCGCGGCACGTTGCCGGATCGCTCGCTCCTCGGCCTCGAACTTCGTCTCGGCTTCTGCGCGCAGGCGTAGCCAGCGTTCGAGGTCGCGCCTCAGGGCGGGCGCATTGACTTCGGCACGGCGACGGTCGTCCCGGTCGACCTTGCTCGCCAACAGTCCGGTCTTGCCACGCAGGGGTCCGAAGGTCTCCGGGCGGGTCGCCAGTCGCTCCAGCGTCGTAGTCGCGGCCGTCGGATCCCTCGACATCCTGGCGAGATCGAGCACACGAAACGCCGCCTCCGGATCGGCGAAGACGAGGCGGAAGCGGTTGGTGACCTCGCCCCACTGCTTACCGACGCCGGGGTCGGCGAGAATCCGGGTCTCGATCGCAGAGCCGAGCGTCTCGGTGAACGTGGTGATGCCGGCGACCATCGGGCGCAGCTCCTTCTTCACGGTGTCTTCGGGGGAGTGTGGGCGGGTGGCGAGACCGAGCTCGCGGCCGAGCGCGGTGAGGCGTCGGCCGAGGTCGGCGAGCCGCTGCTTCTGCCGGATCGTCCACGCGACACGGTCCCGCACCAGCGTTCGTGCGACACGCACGAGGTGCAGACCACGCGCCTCGGCGAACCGCAGCGCGGGGCCGTAGAGACCACCAAGGGCGTAATCGAGCGTCGTCTCCTTTGCCCGCCGTTGCGACAGGATCGCGCCGAGACCGCCCACCTTCTCGAAGGATCGCCGGCCGTAGTAGAGGGTCGCATCCTCGCGATGGCGGGTCATCGCCACGTAGGCGAGATGCCGGTCGAGCGACAGCGTCGCCAGCACCTTGACCCGGTCGACAGTGGCCCCTTGCGCCTTGTGGATCGTCGTCGCGTAGCCGTGGTCGACGTCGGTGTAGAAGCGCTGGTCGATCTCGATCCGACGACGGTTGGCGCCCTCGCCGATCTCGGCGGTGAAGCGCCGAGGCTCCGACGCGACGATCTTGCCGATCATGCCGTTCTTGACGCCGAGCGATCCCTCGTTCCTCAGGAACACGATCTGATCGCCGACGTCGAAGCGCCGCTCGCCGTCCGCCGTGCGGAAGATGTGACCCCGGCCGACGAGGCCGCGTTCGACCAGCTTGGCGCGCGCCATGTCGTTGAGGGCGCGGACGTCACGGCGCAGATGGGCGAGGATCAGCGTCGACTTCGCCGGATCGTAGTCGCGGTTCCAATCGGCGATCAACGTCGCGAGCGCCTCGGCCTTGAATGAGGCTCCGACGACTCTGCGCTCGGCACGATAGGCGGCGAGCGCTTCGGCGACGCGACCCCGCGCCAGATCGAGCGACGCCGCTCGCATCCACGGCTCGCGTTGGCGATGGATGGTCTCGAGCTCGGCGTAGCCGATCCGTTCGGTCAGCGCACGAAAGGCGGCGCCGGCCTCGATCGGCTGCAACTGATCGGGATCGCCGACGAGCACGAGTTTCGCGCCGGCCGTCGCCGCCGCTTCGACGAAGATCGCCATCTGGCGCGACGACACCATGCCGGCCTCGTCGAGGACGAGGACCGTCTTGTCATCCAGAAGGTCCCTTCCCTTCGCCCAACGCAGTTCCCACGACGACAGCGTGTGCGAGGTGATGCCGGCTTCCGTCTCCAGCCCTTCCGCCGCCTTGCCGGCGAGCGCCGCACCGACGACGCGGTAGCCGGCCGCCTCCCAGACCTCGCGCCCCGCCGTCATCATCGTGGTCTTGCCGGCGCCGGCGCGACCGACGACCGCGGCGATGCGCTCGGACGAGGTGACGTGTTCGATCGCCGTCCTCTGTTCCGCCGAGAGCCGAGTGTGCCGTTCGAAGATCGCCGCCCGCTCCGTCGCCTTCACCTCGAAGCCCACGGTGTTCGCGAGGTGTGTCGCCCGGCACGCCATCTCCGCCTCGAGGCGGATCAACTCGCGCGTCGTGTAGCGAGACGGCGTCCGTGCCCCGCTCGCGAAGTCGATCGTCTCGGCCTCGAGCCGCAGAACCTCGGGGCTCTGCAGGATGCGAGCGAGAAGGGTCTGGAAAGTCGCCGCGTCGTCGATCCAGCGATGGAGGATCTTGGCGACGTCGCGCTGGTCGAAGACGCTCTTCTCCCGCGAGATCAGATCGAGGACGATCTCGGGGCGGCGCTCGATGCGTCGGACATTCTCGGCACGACGGTCCTCGAAGGCCCGCAGTCGGTCGAGTGATGGTCCCCTGCCCTCTCCGCCCTCCTTGCGCTCGATCGCCTTCGCCGCCACGCCGACGTGGGAGGTCGGGGCGAGGTCGAGGCCGCGCTCCGCGTAGGAGCGACCGTCGACGCGCACGTCGAGACCGGCGAGCGCCAGATGCCGGTTCTGGAGATCGAGCCAGGCCTGGCGCTGCTCGAGGAACTCGGATCTGTCGCCGGACCACAGTCGGTAGACGATCTTGCCCGCCGCATTGCGCAGCGGTCGCCCGTCCTCACCGATCGCCACCACCTTCTTGCCCCCGAAACCGTCCTCGGTCAGCGGTCGCAAGGAGGTCATCAGGTGGACGTGCGGATTGCCCGGATCGTTGTGATAGACCCAGTCGGCGACCTGCCCGCGCGCCAGCACCTGGGTCTCGACGAAGGCATCGACCAGGGCGATGTTCTGCTCTCTCGAGAGCTCCACCGGCAGGGCGACGATGAACTCCTTGGCGAACTGCGCATCGGCTCGCGTCTCGAAGACTTCGACCCGGTTCCAGAAGGCTTCCGATGAGCCGGCGACCGAACGATCGGCGACGAGCGCCTTCGCCCAGGCCGGTGCATTCGGCGGCAAGAGGAACGCCTCGTGGATCATCCCGCGCTTGCCGGTGTAGTCGACGGTGCGCGCCTCGGCCTCGTGCTCCATCCGGGCGCAATGGCGATAGGCCGCCGCCAGCACGACGCTGCGACCGCCGCCGCGGCCGATGAGCTGGGGAGTGAAGTGGGTGATGGCCACGGCGGTCGAGATCCCGGAGATGAAACGCACGTCGGGTTCGTCGGGAACGGCCGGAGCCTCGGGCGATCGAGCAGCACGTCGCGCCTCGCGACGTATTACTGCGCCCTTGGAGCCGTTCTCGTCGAACGGCGGGATGATCTCGAAAACCGTCGGGTCTGCCGACCCGGCGTTTTTGCCGGGGTGCGCTCCGCGCACACTCAGCGGAATCTCGTTCGGTCACGAGCGATCGAACGAGAAGGACCTGAGCCCATGAAGAAGCCGTCGTCGAAGATCCGCGACGAGATCGCCCGACTGCAGGAGCAGTTGAAGGCGGCGGAGACGCGCGAGGCCGAACGGATCGGCCGATTGGCGCTGAAGGCCGGTCTCGGCGAGATCGTGATCGACGACGCCGAGCTCGTCGCCGCCTTCGAGACCCTGGCGACGAGGTTTCGGACGGGAGGAGAGAAGCGCGAGCGGACCACCACGCCGCCAGCGCCGGTCGCGGTTGGCGAGCCTCAGAGCCGCGATGACGAGGGCTGAGCGGATGAACAGATCGAGCCAGTTCGAGGCACGGAAGAAGGACACACGGGAGAAGATCCAGCTCGGTGGCCTGATCGTCAAAGCCGGCCTGCGGTGGGAGAAGCGGGCGCTCCTGCTCGGCATCCTGATCGATGCCGCTGCCCGCCTGAAACACGATGCCGTCGAGCGCGACCGTTTGACGGCATTGGGCACGGAGGCCTTCGGCGATGACCCCGAATAGGATCGTCCTGTTCCTTGTGGCGCTCGGGCCGATGGTCGCCGTCTACGTGGCGACGTCGGCGGCGCCGACCTGGGTCGCGGCGTTCGGCAGAACCGAGGCATCGCGGATGATGCTCGGGCACGTCGGCCTCGTCCTTCCCTACGCCCTCGCCGGCACCGTCGCCGTCATCGTCCTCTTCGCGGCGAACGGCGCTCGCGCGATCCGAGCCGCCGGCTGGGGCGTCGTCGTCGGGGCCGCCGCGATCACCGCCCTCACCGTCGTGAACGAGGTGACGCGCCTTCAGAATGTTGCCGATCTCCTGCCCGCCGGACGTTCACCGCTCTCCCTGATCGACCCCGCGACCCGTATCGGGATCGCGATCGTCGTTCTCTGCGGGGTCTTCGGCTTACGCGTGGCGTTGCGCGGCAATGCCGCCTTCGCGTCCGCCGCGCCGCGACGCATTCGTGGCAGCCGCGCCGTCCACGGCGAGGCGGATTGGATGAGCCTCGCGGAAGCGGCGCGTCTCTTTCCAATGACCGGCGATATCGTCGTCGGCGAGTGCTACCGGGTCGACCGGGACGGCGCATCGGGCGAGGCGTTTCGCGCTCGCGATCCCGGAACCTGGGGTGCCGGCGGCAAGGCCTCCCTCCTCTCGTTCGACGGCGGTTTCGGTTCCTCGCACGGCATCGTCTTCGCCGGCTCGGGTGGCTTCAAGACGACCTCCGTCACCGTGCCGACCGCCCTCAAATGGGGCGGGGGCCTCGTCGTGCTCGATCCTTCCAACGAGGTGGCGCCGCAGGTCTCCGATCATCGCCGTCGCGCCGGCCGCAGCGTCTTCGTCCTCGATCCCAAGACGCCGGCGATCGGCTTCAACGCCCTCGACTGGATTGGCCGCTTCGGCGGCACCCGAGAAGAGGACATCGCCGCCGTCGCCGGCTGGATCGTCACCGACAACCCGCGCCTCGGCTCGGCCCGTGACGACTTCTTCCGCGCCGCCGCTCTGCAACTCCTCACCGCGCTGATCGGCGACGTCTGCCTCTCCGGTCACACGGCCCCGGAAGATCAGACGCTGCGCCGCGTGCGCGAGAACCTCGCGGAGCCCGAGCCGAAGCTGCGCGAGCGATTGCAGGCGATCTGGGACCGCTCGACCTCCGCCTTCGTGCGCGAGAACGTCGCTCCCTTCATCGCCATGACGCCGGAGACCTTCTCCGGCGTCTACGCCTCGGCGGCGAAGGAGACCCACTGGCTCTCCTATCCGAACTACGCCGCCCTCGTCTCCGGATCGAGCTTCTCGACCGATGAGCTGGCGGAAGGCGCCACCGACATCTTCATCGACATCGACCTGAAGACGCTCGAGACCCATCCCGGCCTCGCCCGCGTCGTCATCGGCGCGCTGATGAACGCCATCTACAATCGCGACGGCGTCGTCGCCGGTCGCACTCTGTTCCTCCTCGACGAGGTCGCTCGCCTCGGCTACCTGCGCATCCTAGAGACGGCACGTGACGCCGGTCGCAAATACGGCATCACCCTGGTGATGCTGTTCCAGTCGATCGGTCAGATGCGCGAGGCCTACGGCGGACGCGACGCCACCTCGAAATGGTTCGAGTCGGCCTCGTGGATCTCGTTCGCCGCGATCAACGACCCGGAGACCGCCGACTATATCTCCAAGCGCTGCGGCGACACCACCGTCGAGGTCGATCAGGTGAGCCGCAGTTCGCAGATGTCGGGATCGTCACGCACACGCTCGAAGCAGCTCGTCCGCCGGCCGCTGATCCTGCCGCACGAGGTGCTACGGATGCGCACCGACGAGCAGATCGTCTTCACTGCCGGCAACCCGCCGCTGCGCTGTGGTCGCGCCATCTGGTTCCGGCGCGACGACATGAAGCGATGCGTCGCCGAGAACCGGTTCGAACAACGGACCGGAGATGACGGAGCAGCCGTCACCCGATCGACCGAACCATCGACGACGTGAATCGATCGAGCGCGATCGATTCCGAACTCTCGTTGGACGCGCCGACGCGAGCGGCGGAGACTCGCCTCATGACGCCCGAGCCCCTCCTCCTTCATCGCATCGATCCGAGCCGCAACATGGCGCGCTTCTATCGCCTGTCGATCGAGCCGAACCTTTTCGGCGGCATCTCACTCGTCCGAACCTGGGGGCGGATCGGCGGGGCGTCTCGAACAAAGATCGAAATGTTCGACGCATCGGCCGCGGCTGCGACCTCGTTCACCGGGATCGCGCGATCAAAATGCCGTCGCGGGTACCTTCTTCAGGCGAAGATCGGGTGAATCGGCCCGTCGCTCGAAGCCGGCGACCACCCGCTCATTCACCCTCGGCATCAGGCCGTCCTGCGCGGAGTGTCGCCCGAGCCGCGAGGCGAGCGGCTCGCGCCTTGGTTCGGGCGTCCTCAAGGGAATTGGCTCCTTCGATCTCCGCAAGCGCCAACAGTGCATTGGAAAACGCCGTACGAAGCCGCAACGTCGCACTCACCAACTTCGCGGTTCGATCGATGTCGTCCGACATGGGCCCTCATGGCTGCCTCTGATGACCGAGGGTCGCAACCGCAGAACCGCCCGTCAACCGACACCATGTCGGTTCTCGAGAACTGCGGCATTCGGGGCGCAGTGGACCCGATTGGACTCGCCGGGTGTGACGGCCTTGCCCGAGGCATCGACGGGAAAACTGGTGCTGCCCCGAGCAGCAGGTGCCGGTTCGATCGCCTGTTCGATCACACCACAAGGGTCGTGAGCCCATTTATGGGTGAGAGGCCCCGGCCCGAAGGCCGGGACCTCGATCGGCGGCTCAGTCGCCGCGGCGCCCGTTGGGACGGGACCAGATCAGCGAGAAGGTGTCGCCGTCCTCGTCGTCGAAGAGGTTGGCGTAGATCGGAGCGTTGAAGCTCGGATCGTCGAGCTTGAGCCCGAGGTAGTCGCGGCCCTCGCCGGAGCGCTTGGACCAGGCGGCGCCGATCTCGGCACGGCCGACCAGGACCCGGTGGCTCGGGGCGTTCTCGCCGGTGGAGCGCAGGTCGGGGACGATGCGCACGCCCTTGGCCTGGACGCTGAGGGTGACGATCTCGCCGGTGAATTCGTTCGAGCCGGTCTTCTTGAAGGTGCCGATGGTCGCCATTGTCTTGTCTCCGCTTTCCGTTTGCGAGCCCGCCCGTTGCGGCCTCGATGGCGATCGACAGACCGGAGGCGACCGCCGCCGCACCCGCGAGGGCCGCAGCGTCAGCGGAGGACGGCGCAGGAGGGACTTTCTTGGTCACCGCGAGGAATGCGAACGCGTTCGCAGGGGAAGAAAGTCCCGACGCACCGTTGCGGCAGAGGCGGTCGAGGCGAAGCCGTCCTTCGGCCAGATCAGCCAGACGAAGAGGCCGTGCGGGGCTGGCTGGCACAAAGCGTAGAAGGAGACGACCGCGGCAGACGAAAGGCCCAAGACATGGCTCGTTTCACCGTGCTGCAGGGGAGGCAACTCGAGCTCGCCTCGAGGTGCTTCACGCCGGGCTGCGCTACCCTCCAGAAATCGCTCCAGCGGAAAGCCGACCCAACAACGCCGGTTTCGTTCGCCTTCTCCAGCCGCAGAGTGGTGGGAGCTCCGCCATCACGCAGACCCCGAAAGCGACTGCGCGGGAAGTTGCCGGCACAAGACCGCCGGGGCAGATTCGCGTGCGGCTGGCGAACGGACTCGTCGCGCCGGAAACCGGCACCGACGCCGATCACGGAGATGGCAATTGAGCGCCTCACTAGCCTCTACGGCCGTCAATCTACGGGGTTGTTCCAGAGGCGGGCGTTCCCTAGATTGGTAATCCGAGTGGTGACGATACTCGCTGCTCGATCGTTGGAGATTGGATGTCAGAGCTTGTGTGATACGGCTCTCTGAATCTCGGAGAGCCTCGTGAATTCCAAACCGCCGAGCGCAAGCGCGCTCGGGGTGTTTTTTCACGTCTGTCATACGAGACATCCATGAACATCTCGCAAAACGAACAACGTGCGCTGCACGTTCTGGCCCTCGGTGGCTTCATCCGACACGAGCGAGGCGATGGCCCCAAGATCACCTCCGTGACCTGCGTCACGCGTGAGGGAATGATCCTCGTCGACTTTGATCTGACCAACTTCGCCCGATTGCGCCGCAGGCGCCTGATCGAATCCAAATCGGGCAGCCCGTATCGGATCTCGAAACGCGGCCGGATCTCCGTTCGTGCACAACTCGACAATCGGGGAGCATGACATGCTGATCCGCAGCGAAACCATTGCCGACATCGCAGCGATCGGCCGGATCGTCACTGAAGCCATGCGTCTGCTCGCGCAGTCCACCGGAACCGAGGCGGCCATCGTCGAGCGACTGCGGGCGGCAGGTGCCCTCACCCTCTCGCTGGTGGCCGAGGAAGACGGCAAGGTGGTGGGCCATCTGGCCGCCTCGATGGCCCGGATCGGGACGCAGGACGGCTGGGGGTTGATCGGCCCACTTGCCGTCACGCCGGTGCGGCATCGCCAGGGGATCGGCTCGGCTCTGATGGCCGAAGCCCTGCATCGATTGCGGGCGACCAACCGCGGCGCGGCGTTGGTCGGCGACCCAGGCTACTATGGCCGGTTCGGCTTCCGGACCTACCCCGGCCTGGAAGTCGCCGGCTGTCCGCCTGAGGTGGTTCTGGCCCTGCCCTTCGACGACACCGAGCCGTGCGGAGAGCTGAACCATCATCCGGCGTTCGGCCTGGATCAGCAGGAGTGACTGGAGGTACGGCTGCATCTTCGCGTGGTGCAGCCCGACCGCTCATCGCGATTCCGGGCGAACGGTAGGAACGGGGCGAGACAAGCCCATCGCCTGGATGGAAAAGCGGCGCTCACGCGCCGCCCTTGCCGAACCGGTAGACCGGGATACCGAGCTTGCGTGCCTTGTCGGCGAGGTTGTCCTGGATGCCGGTGCCGGGGAAGACCACGACGCCGATCGGTAGCACGCCGAGCATCTGGTCGTTGCGCTTGAACGGGGCGGCCTTGCCGTGCTTGGTCCAGTCGGGCTTGAAGGCGACCTGCGGAACTTTGCGGATGTCGGCCCAGCGGGCGGCGATCTTCTCGGCGCCCTTCGGCGATCCGCCGTGCAGTAGCACCATGTCGGGGTGCTTCGCACGGATCTGATCGAGCTTGGCGAAAATGGTCGTGTGATCGGCGGTGTCACCGCCGGTGAAGGCAATCTTCGGACCCGCCGGCACCATCACCTCGGTCTCGGCGCGGCGCTTCGCGGCGAGGAAATCGCGGCTGTCGACGACCGCTGACGTGAGGTTGCGATGGGAGACCATCGATCCGACGTGCGGACGCCAGAACGAGCCGGTGTGGCGTTCGTGGTGTTCGGCGGCCTGATCGCGCATCAATTCGAAGGCTTCGCGGCGTTCGATCAGGGTCAGCCCTTCGGCGATCAGCCGTTCCAGTTCGACAGAGCGCACCTCGCTGCCATCCTGTTCGGCCTGTGAGCGACGTTGCGCCGCCTCGTTCTCGTCTAGCTCGCCTTCGATCCGTCGGCAGGCGCGGTGGAAGAGGTTGACGGTCGACCAGAGGAGATCGTCGAGATCGGGTTCGAGGCGGGTATCGGCGAGCGTCGAGATCAGGGCGTCGAAGATGTCGGCGATGGCGCCGGCGACGCGGGGGGCCTCAGGAAGTGGCCGAGGATCGGGCTCGTCCTGGAAGGGGCGCCAGCCGTAGAGCTGAAGTTCGGTGAGGAGACGATCGGTCGAAGAGGCGGCGTGATGAGGTTCGAAGTCGTCGTGCCCGCTCATGGGATGCTCCGTCGGTTGGACCGCGCCCTCGCGGCCTGATGGCGACGAAGCTCACGGGCGCGGACGGACCTGCACCCGGTGAAATCACCGGGCCGAAGCGGAGCGGAGGACGGCGTAGGCCGGCGATCTTGTTTCGCGATGCAAAGCCCCGGAGGGGCGGCGGAAGATCGTCGGCCGCAGCCGTTGCCGGACCGTCCCGACCGTCGAGCCGATCGCCCTCTCGCAAGGCCGGGACGCGGTCCCACCCGACCTCCGGGCAGCCGGGGGTGCGACGACGGCACCCCTCCCCTGCCTCACCACTCACGCGATCCGGGCCATGAACCGCTCGGCGTCCCCCGCGACGAGCTGCGGTCGGATCCAATTCCGCAAGCTGTCGGCGCCGAAACAGCCTAGGTCTTCGTTGAAGTCCCCAAGCCTCGGCAACAGGAGCACCCCCTCGATCCCAACGGCCATCGCCCGGTCGAGTAATCGCGTGCACGCTTGCTTCCCAGCCGGATCACGGTCACGGAGCACATAGAGGCGTCGCACCGTTGCCGGAAGACGGACGGCCGCGAGGTGGGCCGCCGAGAGCGCGGCGATCGCCGGAAGGAAGGGCAGAACCTGTCGAAGCGAGAGCACCGTCTCGATGCCCTCGCCGGCCGCCAACACGTCGTCCACCCTGCCGAACCGAACCGCATGACCGAGGAGATTGCCCATCGCCTTCCTCGGCGGATCGAGCTGCGCCTTGGTCGTTCCTTCGGCAGAAAGCCAGGTGCGGTGGACGCCGGTGATCCGGCCATCGAGATCGGTGGCGGCGGCGATCAGCGCCGGGTGGGCTTCGCTCGGACCGAGGTCCGACCGCCACCAGCAACGGGGATGGAAGCGCAGGCATTCGGTACCGGAGAGGTCGGCGAGACCGCGTGTGCGCAGATAGGTCTCGGCGAGCGTACCGCCGATCGGCTGCGACAGGCGAAAGAGCCGGCGGGCGGCTTCCACCGACCGCAGAGATGAACGTGACGCGGTGGCCCCTCGGCTTGCGAACGACACCTCGCCCTGAGCATCGCCGAGGAACCGCCGGGCCTCCTCCAGCACGTCTGCAAAGCGGATGAGCCCGAGCGCCTCGCGGATGACGTCGAGGAGGTCGCCGTGTTCGCCGGTGGCGGCATCACACCACTTGCCGGCCGGGCCCCGGGTGTCGCCGAAGAGCCGAACGAACATCGAGCGGCCGGGCGTGTTGCGAACGTCGCCGACCTGCCACCAGCGTCCCTGCCGGCGACCGTTGAAGAGATAGAAACGGCACGCCGCCTCCGCGCGATGTGCGAGACGATGCGCCAGCTCCGCAGCCTCGCTCTGGGACATCACGAGGCCTCGCGCTCGGTGAGGCGCCGGATCGGATAGGCCTCCAGGAGCCGGCCGAGGATGTCGACGCCACCCGTGTTGGTGGGAACGAAGAACCGCAGCTTCCAGGATATGATCTCGGTAAAGAGGCCGTAGGCGCGCAGCCGGTCGCGCATCGCATCGGTGAAGCCGACGAGCTCGATGCGGTTCGTCCCCATGACCCGCACCCGGCGGAGCTGGAGATCCTCTTCGAGATCGACGAGGGTCCGCCCCTCGATCACGGCGGCATGGGCCGCTGCCGGGGAAAGCGTCGGGGCATCCGTCGCGGTCACGGTCGCGGCCCAGGCGGCCGAGACCCGCCGGCCGATGATGCGCTCGCTGTCGTCGGTCTGGAGGCGATAGACCCGGGTCGACTCGTTCGGTAGCCGCTTCCAGACAGGCAGTAGGAGCCCGGCGACGATGTGGAGCGTCGTCTCGGTGAAGGGCGGCGTCGCCAGCACCTCCTTCCGCCACGCGAGTGCGAAGGTCTCGCGATCGGCCGGCTCCCATCGGCTCTCCGTCATCGAGGCCTTCGAGACCGACGGGCTCTCCATCGGCCGGATCAGACGGACACGCCGCTCGATCTCGCCGTCGTCGAGCATCAGAGACGGCGCCGGAACCTCGACCGCGGCGCGGCCGGAGCGCTCGTTGACCAGCAGCCGCGCACCGTCGCGTCGAAGCAGGTCGAGGGCGTCGTCGAGCGACATCGGCCGATTGCGGCGGCGTTCTGTAAGCGTGAGCAACCGTGTCTCGGCGCCGGTCGTCGGATGGGTGTAGATGGTCGCCCGATCCGTGATGACGAAACTCTCCGCCGTCAGCGTCTCAAGCCCGAGATCGTAGACGCCGCCGGCGATCGCGCCCTGGACCCGCGCGTCGAGCAACTGCTCGAAGGCGGTGAAGAGGATTGCCTGAAGATCGAGGGTCAGCGCCAAGAGACGGTTCAGGAAGGTGGTGATCGGCGGCAACTCGTCGCGGAGGCCCGTCTCGTCGGTGAGCCTCAAGCCGGTCGCGGTCTCGAAGTCGTGGAGCGAGCAGCCTTCGATCTTGCCCCTCACGATCAGCTGATAGAGCTGGCGCAACGCGTCGCGGGCATAGGCGCTTTCGAGATTGTCCTCGGGGCGGAACAGGCCCTGCCCGCCGGTCTGGCGTTCGCCGCGGGTGATGGCGCCGAGCGTGTCGAGGCGGCGAGCGATGGTCGAGAGGAACCGCTTCTCCGCCTTCACGTCGGTGGCGATTGGGCGGAACAGCGGTGGCTGAGCCTGATTGGTCCTGTTGGTGCGACCGAGCCCCTGAATTGCGGCATCCGCCTTCCAGCCGGGCTCGAGCAGATAGTGGATGCGCGGTCGCTTGTTTCTAGCCGCGAGATCGGCGTGATAGCTGCGCCCGGTGCCACCGGCGTCGGAGAAGACGAGGATGCGCTTGCCGTCGTCCATGAAGGCGGCGGTCTCGGCGAGATTGGCCGAGGGGGCGCGGGTCTCGACGACGAAGCGGTCACCCTTGCGGACGATGCGGCGGGAGCGACCCGTCACCTCGGCGACCTTCTCGGTGCCGAAGCGCTGGACGATCTGGTCGAGGGCTCCGGGCACCGGCGGCAGGCTCGCCAGATGCTCGATCAGCTCGTCACGACGCGCGACCGCCTCGCGGCTCTCGACCGGCTGCCCGTCACGATGGACCGGGCGGGATGCGAGGTTGCCCTCGCCATCGGTGAAGGGCTCGTAGAGCTGAACCGGGAAGGAATGGGCGAGATAGTCGAGGACATATTCCCGTGGCGTGATGTCGACGCGGACGTCGTTCCACTCCTCGGCCGGGATCTCGGCGAGGCGGCGTTCCATCAGCGCCTCGCCGGTCGAGACGATCTGGACGACGGCGGCGTGGCCCGCCTCGAGATCACGCTCGATCGAGGCGATCAGCGTCGGCGTCTTCATCGAGGTGAGGAGATGGCCGAAGAAGCGCTGCTTGGCGCTCTCGAAGGCGGAGCGCGCGGCCGACTTCGCGCGGGCGTTCAGGGTGCCCTCCGAGCCGGTGATGTTGGCGGCCTTCATCGCCGCATCGAGGTTGCGGTGGATGATGGCGAAGGCGCCGGCATAGGCGTCGTAGATGCGGCGCTGCTCTTCGGTCAGCCGATGTTCGAGCAGCTCGTATTCGACGCCCTCATAGGAGAGCGAACGCGAGGTGTAGAGACCGAGCGCGCGCAGATCGCGGGCGAGCACCTCCATCGCAGCGACGCCGCCGGCTTCGATCGCCTCGACGAACTCCGCCCGTGTCGCGAAGGGGAAATCCTCTCCACCCCAGAGGCCGAGCCGTTGGGCATAGGCGAGATTGTGGACCGTGGTGGCGCCGGTCGCCGAGACGTAGACGACGCGGGCGTCGGGAAGGGCATGTTGAAGACGCAACCCGGCGCGACCCTGCTGTGTGGGGGCGACGTCGCCGCGCTCGCTCTTGCCCCCGCCGGCGTTCTGCATGGCGTGGCTCTCGTCGAAGACGATCACCCCGTCGAAGGAAGACCCCAGCCAGTCGACGATCTGGCGGACGCGCGAGGCTCGGTCGCCGCGCTCCTCGGAGCGCAGCGTCGCGTAGGTGGTGAAGAGGATGCCCTCGGTGAGGGTGATCGGCCGCCCTTGCGCAAACCGCGACAGCGGCGTGACGAGCAGAGGTTCTTGGCCGAGTGCCGCCCAATCGCGTTGCGCGTCCTCGATCAGTTTGTCGGACTTCGAGATCCACAGCGCCTTCCTCCGCCCCCGCAGCCAGTTGTCGAGGATGATCCCGGCCGACTGGCGGCCCTTACCGGCGCCGGTACCGTCGCCGAGCATGAAGCCACGGCGAAAGCGAACGGCGTCTTCGGCATCGAGGGGCGCGGCCCTCACGACGTCCCAGGTCTCGTCGACCGTCCAGAAACCGGCGAGATGCCCGGCATGCGCCTCTCCGGCATAGATCACCGTCTCGAGCTGCGCCTCGGAGAGACGGTCTCGGATGTCGGCGGGAAGTCTCGGCCGGTAGCTCGGCTTCGGCGGCGCGACCGAGGCCATGGCGGCCGACTGCACCAGCCGGGTCGGATGGGGTGCGGCGCCGGGGATGCGGATCGACTGGAGGGTATAGTCCTCGTAGAGCGCCTCGGTCAGCCGGGTCCCCTCGGGCGGCGTCCAGTCGACGGTCTCGTAGGCGAATTCGATACCCTGCGGTTCGGAAGACGTCGCCGCGGACGGGTGCGGCCGAACGGATTCGCGGAGCGATCGTCGCGCCCGAGGCGCGGGGATCGGCAGCAGAGGAGCGCGGGTCGACGGCAGAGCGGCGGGTCGGCGCGGTGGCACCTGCGTCTCGATCCAGGTCATCAACGTCGCGACGTCGGGCGCCATGCCGACCGCTGCGGGCAATACCGTCGGATCGTCGGCCGGGATTTTGTCGATCACGGTCAGCCGGGTCGGAACCGTCGTCCCGTGCCGAGCGAAGACCGAGCCGGCGATCGCCGCAGTGAAGACGACGCGACCGCGTTCCTGGAGACGCACGAAGGTATCCCGCCACTCGGGCATCTCCGGACCGACGGCGGCGCCGGTGATCGCGACCAGCCGGCCACCAGGAGCGAGGTGAGCGAGCGCCGAGGCGACGTGGCGGACGGCGGCATCGGCGACGCGGCCCGAGACATGCGCCAGCGCCGAGAACGGTGGGTTCATCACCACGACGGAGGGAAGGACATCCGGGTCGAGATGATCGTCGATCTGCGCGGCGTTGAAGCGCGTGATCGGGGCCGACGGGAAGAGCGCCGTCAGCAGTTCGGCGCGGATCTCGGCGAGCTCGTTGAGGAGGAGCCGGCCACCGGCGATCTCTGCGAGGACGGCCATGAGCCCGGTGCCGGCAGACGGCTCCAGCACCAGATCACCCGGTCCGATCGCGGCGGCGAGGACGGCGGCGAGTCCGAGCGGGACCGGCGTCGAGAACTGCTGCAACGCCCGGCTCTCCTCCGAACGGCGACTGTGGGTCGGCAGGAGTGCAGCGATCTTCTCGAGCGCGGCGAGCCGGACAGCCGGCTTCGATGCCTTGCGGAAGAGGGCAGCGCCGAACTTCCGCAGAAAGAGGACGGTCGCGACCTCCCCGGCTTCATAGGCGTCCTTCCAATCCCAGGCGCCGGCGGCGTCGGAAACACCAAAGGCCGCTTCCATGGCCTCACGCAAATGCCTGGTGTCGATCGGCTGGCCTCGTTCGAGTTGGGGCAGCAGCGTGCGTGCGGCGGCGAGGATCGCCGCAGTGGGCGCGACAGCTGACGCGGTCGCGGTATGTGAGGGAGACGGAATGACGTTCATCGGGAACTCCAAGGAGAGCGAGGACGAGTTCTCCCGACCGGCGCTCTCTCCTTCCGCTCGGGTTCACCTCGCCCCGGCAGCCCTCTTCCTCTTCGGACACTCCCAACGAAAAACGGCGCCCTGCGAGCACAGGGCGCCGGATCGCGAAGCGAACACCACGACGAGGAACCGGAAAGTCCTCGTCGTATTCAGTTCGGCGGAACATAGGCATCGAACGGGTTCCCCTCGGCGAGATGGCCGAAGGGGGTGAAGAGGAAGTCCTCTCCGGCGCGTCCGACCGCGCAGATGACCCGGCGCGGGGCGCCGGTCTCGGCGTCGGCGCATTCCATCAGGGCGAGATCGTCACTCTTCGCCGCGCGAACGAGCGTCTCGAAGTTCGCTCGCGCGTGTTCGGGGATGCTCATGGGGGAGACCTTTCCTGAAACGAATTCACCCGGCATCGACCGCCGGGCGCGGGATCGGCGATGGAAGTGGGGAGAGGCTGAGGCCCCTCCCCGTATCCTGCGATCACTCCGCCGCGGCGGAGAGCTCCTCGTCGTCGGCCGTCGCGCCATCGTCGTCGGCCGAGCCGAGGAAGGCCGGCAGATCGCCGTCGTCACCGTCGTTCGGTTCGATCATCGGCTCGGCGACCGTGTCGTCGAGATCCACCCGCCGCAGCGGCTCCGGCACCCAACCGGTCTCGGCGAGCAGGCGTTCGGCCTCCTTCGCCATATCGCCCTTCTTCAGGTGGTCGAAGAGCTGCACCGCCCGTTCGCCGGCGCCCTCGCGCACCGCCTCGAGGATCCGCGCCTTGGGGACGCGGCCGAGGTAGTTGGCGACCGTCGGCCGCCAACCCGCCTCCACCATGTCGAGCCCGACGGCGCGGGCGAGCCGATCGGCCTGGGCGAGACGCGTCCTCAGGCCATGCTCGGTCACACCGGAGCCGCCGTAAGGGTTCGGCTTCTCATGCAGGGCGTTGACGCCGTAGGAAACGCAGTGGGCGAGGAGCGCCATCCGGCTCGCCTCGTCGAGCGCATCGAGCCAGTGCCACAGCGCCTCGTCGTCGGCGGGCAGATGATCGCCCCACTGCTCCTGTCGCTCGGCGACCGCCTTGGCCGACGGGCAGTCCTTCAGCTCCTCGTTCTGCGCGGGGAACCAGACCTGGCGGACGCTCGCCTCGAGGCAACCGGTCGGAGCCCGCGACGAGAACGTGTCCGACACCAGCTTGTGCAGCAGCAGCGTCATCGCGACCTGCGGATGGCCGGCGACCGCGTCGCGGAGCGCCAGCGTGCGATGGGCGGTCAACTCGGCGAGGAGCCGATCGGGGAGCGGCTTCAGCCCGTCGTCATCCTCGTCCGTCTCGTTCGCAGCGACCGGTTCTCCGGCGAAGGTGGCGGTGCTCGGCCGCGGGATCGGCTCCTGGCGACTGGGTTCAGAGGTGTCCTCCATTTCGAGGATCTCACCGGTCTCCGCGTCGATCATCGGCTCGTCCTCGGAGCGGACATAGCCCCGTTCGACCGTCAAACGCCCCTGCGGATCGAGCCCGACGAAGGCGCCGGCGCGGCCGACCTCGACCGGATCGAAGCGCACCGGGCGATCCTCCAAGGCGGCGAGCGCCGTCTCGATCTCACCGAGCCGCTCATCGACTTCTTCCGGGTACTCGTCGGCCGTGGCGTGGTCCGCCTCGAGACGATCGCGTTCGGCTTCCAGCGCGGCGATCGTCGCACGCTCGTCTTCGGTCAGGTCGACGGCCGCGCCGGTGAGCCGACGCAGGCCCTGGGTGTGGCCATAGGGGAACCCGACGGCGACTTCGATCCACTTCCAGCCCTCGCCGGCGATGTCATCGGCCGCGGCCTTCAGCTTCTCGGCCACCAGCCGATCGAGCAGGGCGACGTCCTCGAGCCAGCCGCCGCCGTCGGTCTGGAAGAGGTCACGCAGCACGGTACCGCCCGCCGCCTCGTAGGCCTCGACGCCGACGAAGAGAGCGCGCTTGTCGGTGACCGCGATCGAGGTCTCGGTCAGCGCCCGCCGGATGTTCCACGGCTCCTTCTGCCAACCCTGGCGAACCGCCTCCCACACCTGCTCCTGGCGGGCGTGATCGGAGGAGACGGTGAAGGCCATCAGCTGCTCGAGCGTCATCGCGTCCTCGGCGTAGAGATCGAGCAGCTTCGGCGACACCGTGACGAGGCGCAGGCGCTGCTTCACCACGGCGACGCCGACGAAGAAGGCGGCGGCGATCGCCTCCTCGGTCATCCCCTTGTCGCGCATCGCCTGGAAGGCGCGGAACTGATCGAGCGGATGGAGCGGCGCCCGCTCGATGTTCTCGGCGAGCGACAATTCGTCGATCAGGATGTCGCCCTTGGCCTCGGAGACGACGCAGGGCACCGGCGCGGTCCGGGCAAGGCGCTTCTGCTTCACCAGCAACTCGAGCGCACGGTAGCGGCGACCGCCGGCCGGCACCTCGAAGAGGCCGGTCTCGCGGCCCTCGGCATCGACCACGGCACGGACGTGCAGAGACTGGATGAGCCCGCGCCGGGCGATCGACTCGGCGAGTTCCTCGATCGACAGCCCGGCTTTGACGCGCCGGACGTTCGACTGGCTCAGCACCAGCTTGTCGAAGGGAATGTCGC